>NZ_JACRSO010000003.1:300000-443442 GCF_014384745.1 Luoshenia tenuis | reverse complement strand
TCCCTTTGCTTTCTTTGTGCACTTGGCAGACTACACTTTATTTTAGCAAAGGGAGTTTTCTTCTTCATCGCCATAGGCTCTTTTGAACCACGCGTCTAACGCGTGGTTTTCTTTACAAAAAAGGCCGCGGAAGCTTCCTTCCGCAGCCCTTTGATCCATCGGTTGCCGGTCAGCCCTGCCGGCAGCGGCAAACATGCCCCTCGCCGTGGTGATGGTGGTGCCCGCCGCAGCCGCCCTGCCCGCCGTGCTCGTGGCCGGCGCAGCTCTTGCCCGCGTCCGCCAGCTCGCCCCGGGCCAGCGCCAGCGCGGCGTCTTCTGCCGGGCCCGTGGCCCCGGTAATCACCTGCAATCCCCTGCCCTCAAAGTTCTCCCGCGCGCCTGCGCCCATGCCGCCCGCGATGATCGCCTGGGCGCCCAGGCCTACTACCAACGCCGGCAGCGGCCCTTTGGCATTGTCATGGCCGGGGTTTTGCACCACCTCGTGCTGGGTCACCTGCCCCTTATCATCCACCGTAAAAAATTCAAACTGTTCACACCCGCCAAAATGGCCGGCGACCTGGCCGCCCTGGGCGGCCACCGCGATCTTCATCATCCTTTATCTTCCTCCCATTCCCCGGCCGGGGCGCAGGGGCGTCCATGGCAGCACCCGCCGTGGCGGCGGCACCGTCTGTGGGCGCAGGGCGCGCTCTCCCCATCGCACAGGCGGTAATCCCCCCCGGCGATGGCCAGCGCCACGCCTTCCACCAGGCAGCGCGCCAGCTTGGCCCGCGCATCGTTATACAGCCGCTGGGCGGTGGTGCGCGCCACGCCCATGCTTTGCGCGCACGCCTCCTGGCTCAGCCCTTCCAGATCCATCAGGCGGATGGTCTCATACTCCTCCACCGTCATCTCCACAAGGCCGGCCGGCTCCCGGTCCATCGGGCCAAACCGGCTGCACAGCGGCATGCCGCACACGCGCTTACACTTCCTGGGTCTTGGCATCGTTTAAGCGTCCCTTCCTCTTATAACCGGTCTTTTGGGGCATCGCGCATACCCGCCGCGCCCGGCAGGTTTTTGGCATATGCCCTTTATTTAGATTATACTCTTTTTCGGGCATATGTCAAATACTATTTCTCCATCCGCCGCAGCGCCGCCGGGGTAACCCCGTAGCGCCGCTTAAATACCTTGATAAAATAGCTGGGGTTGTCAAAACCCACCTGGGCGGCCACCTGAGCCACGGGCATGCGCCCCTCCTCCAGCAGCAGGCGGGCCTTTTTCAGCCGCATGGCCAGCACGTACTGGCGGATGGGGGTATGGATCATCCGCCCAAAGACGTGCATCAGGTGCGAGGGGCTGTAGCCCGAAATACGGGCCAGCTGCTCGACCCCCAGCGGCTCGTCCAGGTGCAGGGCGATATAATCCAGCACCTGGCGCACGCCCTCGGCGGCCGGGTCCTGGGCGGGCGGCTGCAGCCCCTTGCCCAGGCGGTAAAGGTGATAAAGCAAAAAGTAAAGCTCGCCGCTCACCGCCAGCTCCCACCCCGCGGCCCGGGCGTCCAGGGCCTCGCATATCGCCTGCATGCTGCGGGCCACCTGCGCCCCGGCAAAGCTGTCCCGGGCGATCAGCCCCGGCGCGCACAGCCTGCCTGCCAGGATGGGTTCGATATACTTGCGGGTAACCTCGCCCGTGCTGCGCAGCGCCGCGGGGTCAAAGGTCAGGCTTTGCAATTCCAGCATCCCCCCTGCCGGGTGCGCCCGGTGGGGCAGGTTGGGCGGCAGCACCAGAATATCCCCTTCCCCCAGGGTATAAAGCGCCTCCCCGGCCTCCAGCGCCAGCGCGCCGGAGAGCACCAGGTCCACCTCCATCTCCTTATGGCTGTCCATCCCGGGCGCGGCCAGCGCCCCCGCGTCCAGCGTACGGCAAACCACCGGCATGGGCGCCAACTGTATCTCCAAAGCAAGCCTCCTTATCCATCCGGCGTCCCTTAAGTCGCCTCTTTTTCCCTAGGGGCCACCGTCCAGCCGTTTCGCCCCTGCGCCTTGGCGGCATACAGCGCCTGATCTGCCCGGCGGTAAAGGGCGGCATAGCCCTCCTGCGGCAGGGCCAGGGCCGCGCCTACGCTGACGGTGATGCGGCCGCCGTTTTCCAGCACGGTCTCCTCGACCCGCCGGCACAGCGCCGCGCACTTTTGCCCCAGCGCCTCGGGGCCTATCGTCCCGGGCAGGTAGGCCAAAAATTCATCCCCGCCGGGCCGGCCCAGTATATCCCCCTCCCGGAAGTTCTCCTTCAAAAGCGCGGCCACCCGCTGCAGCGCCGCGTCCCCCTGGGGGTGGCCCCAACGGTCGTTCACCTGCTTAAAGTGGTCAATATCCACCAGCACCAGCGCCCCCATCTCCCCGCGCTCCAGCGCCTCCTGGACGAAGAGGCGGCTGTATTCCGCGTTATATAGCCGCGTCAGCCCATCCAGCTGGGCCTTTTGTTCCAGGGCGTCTTTCTCCCTCTTTTCCGAGTCGATCACGTTGATGCGCCCCAGCGCGTAGGCCGCCTGTTCTCCATCGTACACGGTCTCGATAATCAGCCGCAGCCAGTGGTAGCGGCCATCCTGGCACTTGAGGTAGATCTCCTGCACGCCGTTTTGGCCGGAGGTGATCGTCTGGCGGAACAGCCGCTGGCTTTCCTCCATGCCCGGCTGGCTGGCCTGGCTCGCGTTCATGCGCACCATCCGCCGGTTCTCCCCCGCCTCGGAGGGGATAAAGATCACGGCCTCGTCCTTTTTAAAATCGTACTCAAAAAAATACTCGTTCACCAGCGCGTACACCTGGTAATGTCTTTTCAGCTCCAGCGCCGTGCGCCGGCCGGCCCGGGCGCGCAGGCGCAGCAGCGCCAGCAGTAGGCCGATCACCACCAGCGCCACCCCGGCCAAGATGCAGACCGATTCCAGCGGGTACTGCGCCAGCAGCGTCAGCAGCGTCACCGGCTGCTTTTGCACCGTGTTTTGGAAGATCACGCTTTGCATATCCAGCTCCGGGATATCGGCCACGGCCTTGTTGAGGATGCTCAGCAGCTCTTTGCTGCCCGGCTTGGCCATCCCAAAGCAGACCTTGCGCGCCTCATAGGTCTGGGGGATGGATTTTAGCCCGCTGTAGCCGGGCTGGTTCATATAATACTGGGCGGTATAGGTATCCACATAGGTATAGCCCGCCTGCCCGTCCAACACCGCGCGGATGCAGGCCTCCTGCGTGGGGTAGCGCTTTATGGGGGTATCCGCGCTGCCCTCATACTGGCTCCACTCCAGCAGGGCCAGCGGGCTTTGGGCCAGGTTGGCCTCCTGCGTGCCCTCGCGCACCAGCATGATGTACTGGGCAGAAAGATAGCTGCGGGTCATGGAAAGGCCCTGCGCCCGCGCGGCGTCGTAATTATAGGTCATGCCGGCCACCAGGTCTACCTGGCCGCCCTGTACCAATTTGCTCAGCGCCTCCATATCCTTAGCGGGGATAAAGCTGAAGTGCAGCCCCGTGTTGTTGGCGATCTGGGTAAGCAGGTCGATGGAGATGCCCCGGGCCTGCCCATCCTCCCCCTGGTATTGAAAGGGCGCCTTGTTTTGCAGGTAGCCCACCCGCAGCGTGCCGGCCTGGGCCACATAGGCCTGCTCCTCCTCGCTCAGGGCCAGCTCCCCGGCCGTGGAGGCAAAGTACTTTTCAAACAGCGCCGCGCTGAACTGGGGGTTGGCCTGCTCCATGGCCAGCATCGCGCCGCTTAGCTCCTCCATCAGCCCCGTGCTCTGCCCCTTGGTGGTGATAAAGTAAAAGGGCTTTTGCGCAAACCGGGCCACCGTGCGCACCCCTTCCAGATAGTTCAGGCTGGTGTTGAGCAGCGCGTCCGCCCGGCCCTGGCGCACCGCTTCGACCTGCTCATTCGCGTCGGCGCACAGCACGTACTCCGGCTCCACCAGGTTGATCTTGCAAAACTCCTCCAGCTCCCCTATCCTGGCCCCGCTGGTCTTGACCACGGCGATGCGCATGTGTTGGTTGGCCTGGGAGTTGATCAGCGCCGTCTGCGCGGTCTCATAGGGCGCCTGCAGCACCGTTTCCACCGTGCCGTAGCTGTAGCTGGAATAATCGTACTGCTGGGCCAGCGCGTCCGAGTAAAGCATGCCCCCCATCAGGTCGACCTGGCCGTTTTCCACCATCTCCATCAGCTTCGTCAGGCTTTCGTCCGCGCTTCCCTCCACCTCGACAAACTCGTAATCCCAGCCGGTATACTGGGCCAGCTCCTCTAAATATTCGTAAGTATAGCCGCTGTATTTGCCAAATTCATCCTTATCGGATAACCCCGGCTGGATGGGATAAGCCACCCGCACCACGCGCCCGCCCGGCGCCTGTGCTAAAGCCGGGGCAGCCATGCAGCAAAAAAGCAGCGCCGCTAAGATCAGTGCCAGGACCTTTTTCACGCCGCCACCCCCAATTTATCCAATTCATTTTTGTAATAGCTCCATTATACACGTTTTGCGCGCCGCGCGCCAATCAAGTTGATTTATTCCGCGCCGGGCGGGAGCTAAAACGATTTACAAACCGCCTAAAACATGGTATTCTATCTTCATCAGTAACACCGTGTAAAGCTGCCCTGCAGCGTTTAAGAGAGGCAGCCTGCACAAAACGCAGTTTTAAAGGGGGAAAAGAAAAATGGCACTTGTCACCATGAATTTTGAAAGCCAGTACCTGATGGTCAACCACGAGGTCAGCGTGATCCTTCCCGACAAGCCGCGGGAACAATCCCCAGCCGATTTTTACGGCAGCGGCAAAAAGTACCCGGTGCTTTGGCTGCTGCACGGCACCTTTGGGGACCATAGCGATTGGCTGCGAAAGAGCATGATCGAGCTGTACGCCTGCGAGAACGACCTGATCGTGGTCATGCCCAGCGCGATGAACAGCGATTATATCAACTGGCCCACCTTCGGCACCGGCTTTTTTATGGAGGATTACCTCATCAAAGAATTGATGCCGCTGATCTACAACTGGTTCCCGGCCTCGGACAAGCGGGAGGACAACTTTATCGCCGGCCTCTCCATGGGCGGGGGCGGCACGGGGCAGTTCGCCGCCTTCTATCCGGAGAAATTTGCCGCGGCGGCGATACTTTCCAACTCGCCGCGCAACCTGCATAAGGAGATCGAGCGGGTGCGCGCGGGCCAGGCACCCGAGGGCTTCGGCGCCATGGATCTAAAGCGCATCCAAAACCGCATTGCCTCCCTGGGCGGGGAGCAGGCCTATCTTGACAGCCCCCGCAACGCCTGGGATAAGCTGCCCGAGCAGATTGCAAAGGGCGTGCTGCCCCGGCTGTACTTCGCCATCGGCACGGACGATATGCTCTATGAGAACTTTAAGGAGTTCCGCGCCTATGCCGAGGAAATCGGCCTAGACGCCACCTTTGAGGAGATCCCCGGCTACCAGCACGAGTGGCGCTTTTGGGATTTGACCATCCAGCGGGCGCTCAAGTTCTTCGGCTTTGACTCCCGGGATGCGGGCAATCCCTTTTAAGGTTCCTTTAAATGCTGAAAGGGGCGGATCATTCCGCCCCTTTTTGCGTGCCGCCCGCAACGGGCGCGCGCCCGCTAAAATATTGTGCCCCAGCCCATAAAAACTGTTGTCACCTTCAGGCAGAATGTGGTATTGTTTACTTGGACTGTTTATAAACGGTGAAGTCGGCTATAAACAGGGGGACACGCAAGGACAATCCCGGCGTTTTGCGCCGGGCAAGAGATTTAAGGGAGGAAAGATTATGGCTATCAAACCGGTAAAAGTCGCCCTGATCGGCTCGGGCGCAATCAGCTACACCTACCTGAACACCATGGTCAACACCTTTGGCATCCTGGACGTTGTGGGCTGCTCGGACATCATCCCCGAGCGCAGCAAGGCCCGTGCCGAGCAGTTCGGCATCCGCCAGATGACCAATGAGGAGATCTTGAACGATCCCGAGATCCAGATCGTGGTCAACACCACCTACCCCTTAAGCCACTTTGAGGTGACTGAGGCGGCGCTCAAGGCCGGCAAGCACGTGCAGAGCGAGAAGATGATGGCGGGCGAATATCTGGAGGCCAAAAAGCTTTACGATCTGTCTAAGGAAAAGGGCCTCTACCTGGGCATGGCCCCGGATACCTTCCTGGGCGGCGGCCTGCAGACCTGCCGCAAGCTGCTGGACGCCGGGATGATCGGCCAGCCGGTCAACGCCCAGGCGGTGCTCACCCGTAACTATCAGCCCGCCGGCGAGGGGGATTCGCTCCCGTTCGTCATGCAGTACGGCGGCAGCGTCATGTTCGATATGGGCAGCTATTACATGCACGCCCTGCTCGCGTTGCTGGGCCCGGTCAAGCGCGTCAACGGCTTTGCCAAAAAGTCCAGCGAGCAGAAGGCTTTCAGCAATCCGCGCTCGCCCCGGTATAAAGAGAAGTTCGATCTGCCCCAGCCCAACATCCTCCAGGGCGCCCTGGAGTTTGAAAACGGCGTGCTGGGCAACCTGACGGTGCTCTCCGAGAGCATCGGCGAGACCACCCGCCTGGAGATCTGGGGTACCGAAGGCTGCATCATCTGCCCGGATCCGAACACCTACGGCGGCCCGGTGTACCTGATGCGCAACAACGTGATGGAGCGCTACGAGGTGCCCCTCACCCATGGCTATGTGAACAAGAACAAGGTGTTCTACGAGCCCGGCACGGCCCCCGAGGTCATGTGGCAGGATTCTATCCGCGGCATCGGCGTGGCGGATATGGCCTATGCCCTGCGCAACAATCGTGCCCCGCGCTGCAGCGCCGAGATGGGCCTGCACGCCATGGAGATCGTCCACGGCATTATGGAGAGCTGCAAGGAAGATGGCAAGGTCTACACCATGCAGACCCCCTTCACCCAGCCGGCTCCGCTGCCCAGCGGTTATGTAAACGGCACCGCTGCCGAGGCCTGCCTGGACAACTAATTATACGGCTTTACAAAAAGGATGGCTTAAACGCCATCCTTTTTTTGTGTCCCTTATTTCTCTCTTTGCCAGCGCATCGTATATTCGCGCTGGCCGGTCTGCTCATCATACTGCTCTGAGGCCACAACAAAGCCCTCCCGCCGGTAAAAGCGCACCGCACCCGCGTTTTGCCGGTATACCTGTAGGGTCAGCGCGCTGTTTTCCGCCTTGGCACGCGCCAAAAGCCGCCGGCCCACGCCGCTGCCGCGGCTGTGCTCATCCACAAAAAGGCCCGCGACGTATCCATCCACCAGCCCAATAAAGCCTATAGCCGCGCCGCCTGCATAGGCGACATATACCCGGCTTTGGCTGACGGCCTTACGCACTTCCTCAAAATGCCCATGCCAATATGCCTCGGGAATAAAGCCATGCGCCTGCACATTGCCTGCCAACCACAGGCGCATCACCGCGTCCAGCTCCTGCCCGCCGGCTCTTTTGATCCTCACCCGCTCTGCGGCCACCTATTCCACCACCCGTATCCACTTTTTGGATTTCAGGCGGAACAGGCACCAGATGGACTTGATGGCCCAGTCGATCTTCAGCGCGGTATAGATCCAAAACGGCGGCCAGCTCCACACCAGCCCCGCCAGGTACCCCAGCGGCACCGAGGCCAGCCACAAAAACGCCACGTCTGCGATCATCAAAAACTTGGTATCCCCGCCGCCCCGCAGTACGCCCTTGGTCAGCACGCCCTGCATGGTCTGGAAGATCACCATCACCGATACCGCCATCATCAGCTGGAAGGCAATGTCCCGGGTCTCTTGGGTGATGTTAAAACCGTTTATGATCGCCGGGGTGATGGCCAGCAGGATGCCCGCGGCCGCCAGGCCGATCAATACGCTTAAAGCCGTAAAGCTCACGCCCTGGCGGTAGGCGGTCTCCCGCTCCCCCTTGCCCAGCGTGTTGCCCGTAACGATGGAGGCCGCGTTGCTCAACCCCTGGTTGAACACGGTCGATAGTTTGACCGTCTGGGCGATGATGGCGTTGGCCGCCACAAAACTGGCACCGATATGTCCTACGATGATGGCCACCATATTGTTGCCCAGGGCCAGCAGGGTGTCTGAAACGATCACCGGCAGGCTGTAGGTGAAAAAGGTGCGCACATGGTCCCCGCACTTGGCCACCAGGTCCTGCAGGCGGTAACCCACGCGCTGGTCTGCAAACAGAAAGTACCCCGCGATGATGCCAAACTCCGCGATGCGGGCGATCAGTGTGCCCAGCGCCGCCCCTTCGATCTGCATCTCCGGGGCGCCCAGGTTGCCGAAGATGAATACCCAGTTAAAAAAGATGTTTACCACAAAGCTGACGATGGCGGCGATGAGCGGCAGGCGCACCAGATGGACCGAGCGCAGCACGATGGTCAGCGTCAGCGATACGGCCATCAGCAGATAGCAGGGCGCGCTGATGCGGAAGTATAACACCCCTTTTTCGATGATGGCCGCATCCGGCGTGTACAGGCGCATCAGCGCATCCGGCCATATCCAGGTGACCAGCGCAAAGGCCGCGGCCACAGCCACCCCAACCCGCAGCATAATGGTCACCACTTTTTTAAGCGACCCTACGTCTCCCCGCCCCCAGTACTGGGCCGTAAGCACCGCCGCGCCTCCGCCCATGCCCATGCACAGGATCTGGAAGATGTTGATAAACTCGTTGGCCAGCGACGAGCCGGAGATCTGCACCTCCCCATAGCTGCCCAGCATCATGGTATCCATGATGTTTACGCCGATGGTGATCATGTTCTGCAGCACCACCGGTATAGCCAGCGTCAAAATCAATTTGTAAAAGCTCTTATCCCGCACGAAAATCTTGTGCACTCGTCCCTCTCCCCCCGAATTGTGAAATGATGGTGTCCCCGCCCGGGCGGCCAAAAGCCGCACGGCCTGCCCCCGACAGCCGCGCGGCGAATGCGCCAAACACCGATATTAGCGTACTTTTAATCATAGCACGGATAGCGGCAAAAAACAATTTAGGCTGCTAAATAATCTTTACATTCCCTGCACGAATTGGCAGAATTTCACATTCCGTTCAGGCTTGTAAAAAAATGGTGTCGTAACAGTTTATTAAAAACTTACTCACGAATTGGTCATAACCCCCTGATATATTCAATATAACGAAACGGGGAACCCCCAAAGTTATAATGGATAAAGGGGCGGCCCGGAGAAAGGAAGTGAACGAGGTTATGGAAGATAGCGAGGTACAAGTACCGGCGGGCCCGCCGCCAGGCGCCATCGTTTTGGCTGCCCCGGTTTTTTTGCGGCGGTAAACCCGAATCAACCCCTTCTCTCTCACATAGATAAAGACGGCTTTGCCGCAATATACATGCCACAAGACGCGGGGCCCAAGCGCCCCAAAACGAACGGAAAGGAGAAGATGCTTTTCCTCCGATAGAATATAGATAGATTGATCATACCTCCCCCCAGCCGCGGAAAAAAGGGCGCCGCCTTTTGGGGGACTCTATCGCCGGCGATGCATGCGCCCGCCGCCACAGGCCCCCAAAGGCGGGGTAAAGGGCGGGCGCCTCAAGGCCCATCAAAAGATAAATTGGATAGATGCAAGCGCAAGGGCAGGGAAAATTCCCTGCCCTTGCCGTTTTTTCCATCACAATTCCCCCCTCCCTTTGACCTTACAGCCAATGTAAAAAATCACTTTCCCAAACGCTTGGCGCCAGGCGGGCCGTTTATCCCCCCAACAACTCCCGCTATCCCCGTGCTCTTGTGCCGGGAGAAATCTGCCGTCCTCAGCAGAATAAATGTCGTTCCGAACCTTGCGAAGAATTTCTTTATATTCGCTTGGCCCGACTTTGATCGATGCGGTCCAGCTCCGCTTGCCCCATCCTGCCCATGCGCTTTTCCACCTTACCCTTGCGCTTGCCCCATCTTTCACCCGCCACGCCCGCGCGCTGTGCGGGCGGCTGTTCCCCAAAATTTGCAAAGGGTTTACACCTAGACAACCCCTTTGTTTCGCGTTACAATGGAGAAAAGCGGATAAGCCTTTTTCGGGCTTTGAAAGGAGCGTTAACGCATGACGGTAAAAGAGATCATCTCCCAACTCACCCTGGAGGAAAAGGCGGGCCTGTGCTCCGGGGAGGATTTTTGGCATCTCAAATCGGTGCAGCGGCTCGGCCTGCCCGGCGTGATGGTGTGCGACGGGCCCCACGGGCTGCGCAAGCAGGCCTCCGAGGCGGATCATCTGGGCCTGAAGCTCAGCGTGCCGGCGGTCTGCTTCCCGGCGGCCTCGGCCACGGCCTGCTCTTTTGATACCGCCCTTCTGGAGGAAATGGGCGCGGCCCTGGGGCAGATGTGCCAGGCCGAGGACGTCAGCGTGCTGCTGGGCCCGGCGGTCAACATCAAGCGCAGCCCGCTGTGCGGACGCAATTTTGAGTACTTCTCTGAGGATCCCTGCCTGGCCGGCGAGATGGCCGCCGCCCACATCCGGGGCGTGCAAAGCCAAAATGTGGGCACCAGCCTGAAGCACTTTGCCGCCAACAACCAGGAGTACCGGCGGATGACCTCCTCTTCCCAGGTGGATGAGCGCACCCTGCGGGAGATCTACTTCCCCGCCTTTGAGCGGGCGGTAAAAAAGGCCCAGCCCTGGACGGTGATGTGCTCGTATAACCGCATCAATGGCGAATTTGCCTCCGAGAACAAGTGGCTGCTCACCGATGTGCTGCGGGATGAATGGGGCTTTGAGGGCTATGCGATGACCGACTGGGGCGCCTGCAACGACCGGGTCAAGGGCCTGAAAGCCGGGCTGGAGCTGGAGATGCCCGCCAGCGGCGGGGTGAACGACCGGGAGATCGTGCGCGCCGTGCGCGAAGGGCGGCTGGACGAGGCCGTGCTGGACCGGGCGGTGGAGCGCATCTTAAACATCACCCTGCGCTACCTGCAAAATCACAAGCCCACCGTTTGCGATCTGGATGCGCAAAACCAGCTGGCCCGCAAGGTGGCCAGGGAGAGCATGGTGCTGCTGAAAAACCAGGGCGCCCTGCCCATCGCCAAGGAGCAAAAGGTGGCCTTTATCGGCGCGTTTGCTAAAACGCCTCGCTACCAGGGGGGCGGCAGCTCCCACATCAACGCCACCAAGGTGACCGGCGCGCTGGAGGCGGCCCAGGGGCGCTTCAACGTAACTTATGCCCCCGGCTATTCTTTGGAGGGGGAAACGCCCGACCCGGCGCTGATTGCGCAAGCCGTATCCGTGGCAAAGGCGGCGGATGTGGCCGTGGTGTTCGCCGGCCTTCCGGACGCCTTTGAGTCCGAGGGGTATGACCGCACGCACATGCGCATGCCCCAGAGCCATAACGCCTTGATCGAGGCCGTGGCCGCGGCCCAGCCCAATACGGTGGTGGTGCTGTACAACGGTTCGCCGGTGGAGACCCCTTGGATCGATCAGGTCAACGCCCTGCTGGAAGGGTATCTGGGCGGGCAGGCCGTGGGCGCCGCCACGGTGGACCTGCTCTTTGGCGATTGCAGCCCCTGCGGCAAGCTGGCCGAGACCTTCCCCCTGCGCTTGGAGGATAACCCCTCTTACCTCAACTTCCCCGGCGTCAAGGATACCGTGGAATACCGGGAGGGCGTGTTTGTGGGCTACCGGTATTACGACAGTAAAAAGATGCCGGTGCGCTTCCCCTTTGGCTTTGGCCTAAGCTACACCCAGTTCGCCTACAGCGATCTTTGCTTAAGCGCCGATACCCTGGGCCCGGACGATACCCTGACCTGCCGCCTCAAGGTGAAAAACACTGGCTCCCGCCCGGGCAAGGAGATCGTCCAGCTCTACGTGCGGGACTGCACCGGCGCGGCCCTGCGGCCGGATAAAGAGCTGCGCGGCTTTGCCAAGGTAACCCTGCAGCCAGGCGAAGAAAAGGAAGTGACCCTGACCCTTGATATGCGCGCCTTTGCCTTTTACGATGTGGAAAGCCATGCCTGGCGCGCGGCCGATGGTACGTTTGAGATTTTAGTGGGCGCCTCCTCCCGGGATATCCGCTTGACCGGCCAGGTGCGATTCCAAAATCCCGCCCAAGCTCCCGTACAGGTGCACGAGAACTGGACCGTGGGCGACCTGCTGGCCGACCCGCGCACCGGCCCGGCCGCCAAAAAGCTGCTGGGGCAGATGATGCCCGACCTGGACCTGGAGGACGAAAAGGCTAAGGACGATATGATGCTGCACGTGATGCTCAACCTGCCGCTGCGCTCGGTCCGCAGCTTTGTGGGCGCTGATTTTGATAACGACCGTCTGCGCGGCCTGATCGACAAGATGAACGCCGCCCTGGGCGGCTGACGCCAAAAGATTCGCCAAAGCCCCCGCCAACGTGCGGGGGCTTTGCCTTTGCCAGGGCCCCCTCCCGCTTTAGCAACAGCGCTCTATCCAACTCCACCGCGACCGAGCGCAAGCTACCCTCAGCGGCTAACCTTCAGGATTCCTCGCTGCTCTTGGAATGACAAATATAGTATACCTTTATACGCAAGTGTGTCATTCAGAACGAAGGCGAAGCCGGAGTGAAGAATCTGATGGCGTAGCTGGAAAGAGGCGCTTTATCGGGACTGCGAGGATGCAGGCCACAAGCGAGAGGTTGTAACGAGATTCCTCGCTTACGCTCGGAATGACAAGGGTAGCCTGCTGCCTGCGCATAAACCTATGGGTTTTCGCTCGGCGTCATCTCTCCCTCCGGCGCACCCTTTGGGTGCGCCACCTCCCTCGTCAGAGGGAGGCAAGTGTGGATTAAGTCAAAAGGCATAACATAAGCGAAACGGCTGGAAAATTAATTGGTTCATCAGCATCGGAGGGTTTGAAAAACCTCCGTCCCCACCTCGGAGTGGCCGTTTGGGGAAATCTATAGCGCCCGCCGCCAGTGGCGGGAAAAGGGCGCGATGATTTCTGTGAACGTGAGGTGCGCCCGAGCGGCCGGCACGCCGCGATGGGCAAACCCACAGTGAACAGAGGGGCTTTAGCCTAAAGGGGGAAATCGGAATCCCCCTGCTTACGCCCCCTCTGTTCGCTATGGACGCAGGCTTCGCGGCACGTTGTCCGCTCGCCCTTGTCTCATGCTCACAGAGCGCTGCACTCACTTACCGGGACCATCTCTGGGGCCACCTCTGTTCGCTGAGGTTTCGGCCTTCGTGCCAAAGGGCACTTGCCCTCAACTTACGCTCACAGAAATCATCGTGCCCTTCATCGCCCACCGGGCGCGGGCACTATAGATTTCCACCGGCGGCGTTCGTTCCGCGCTCCCTTAACATATAAAACACGTTCCCTAACTTTCCTCCCTATTTCGCATTATGCCTTGGTTCTCTACTGAACGAAAACCTATACCCTTCCATCTATATCTTCCCGCTCGAACCGGACTGAAAAACCTTCACTCATTCCCCCATTGCACCTCGCCCTTTCCTTGTCATTGAAACGCAAGGCCGCAGGCCTGCGAAGAATCTCCTGCGTTACCTGCCCCGCCCCGCCTCCCCACAGCGCCATGGAAACGCCCGTCCCAGCGGTCGCTTCTCCCGCGCGACAAAATCCATCTGTGCGCAGCACGGTTTCAGCCTTTATTTTGCGGGTTCCACTTCATAAAAAGCCGGCCAGATCGCTCGATCCGGCCGGCTCCCGTTTTGTTTCGCGCTGCCTCAGTGCCCTTTGTGCTTATCTTTTTTGCGCTGCTGGCGCAGGGCAAACTGCCGCCGCGCCTCCCGCTCCCGCTCTTCGCGGGTCCGCCTGCGTCGGGCCAGCTTCCCCGCCGCCTGTTGCAACTTCAGCGCCTGCTGGGCCCGGGTGCCCACGCCCGCGTCCTGCATCTGCCGCCGGGCGGCCCGCTGCATCCGTTTGGGGTTGATCCGCCTTTGCGCTGCCGCCTGCGCGGCCATTTCCTGTCCCGGTTCCAAACGCTCCCAGTTTTGCAGCAGGGCGGCATACACCTCATAGTCCCTGGGCTCCGCGCCAAAGGTCAGCTTACAGGCGCCATAGCGCCCGCCGCTCTCCCGCTCATACACGCCCACCCAAAAAGGGTCCTCAAACAGCACCGTCAGCGTCGCTTTTACCTGTTCCATCATTTCCTCCTTTATTTTAAACCGCAAAGGGTGGACAACCAAGGAGGCAGGTTACTGGCAGCTTGCTTGAAGCCGCGCCCGGACTACCAACCGGGACTGTGTTTTCCCCTTTGCGTAAGATCAGCTTGTTTTCTTCTGTTCAAGCACCTCTTTCAATCTTTATATCCTTTCCCCGCCGTGTAAGCGGGGCATATGTCGCGTAAGTACGCATAGCCTTTCCCCGTCATTGAAGAGCCCGCAGGCACCGCGAAGAATCTCTCGCGTCACATGCCCCGCTCCGCCTCCCCACAGCGCCTGTGGAAAAACCTTCCCAGCGGTCTTCCCTCGAAATTCCTCGCTGCACTCAGAAAGACGGCGCGATAAGGCCAAGCCGAACCCCTACACCTTTTTAAAGCGGGTGGCCTCTTCCATGGGCATCCCGGTATCGTAATCCAGCTGGCGCGCTTCCCCCGGCTCGGTCTCCTTTTGTCGGGTATAGCCGGTATAGGCCCAAGTCGCGGGCCGCGCGTCCGCCCGCCAAGGCCGCCGCTCCCAATAATAGCCCCGGAAGGGGTCCCGGGTGCGGTTCATCATCTCCAAAATCCGGTCGTGCAGGGCGTCCCGCACCGCGGCGGTATCCTCCCGGCCGATGAGGTTCTCCATCTCGCAGGGGTCCTCTTGTAGGTCGTACAGCTCGTCGGTGCTCAGCAGGTTCACCACCAGCTTATAGCGCCCGTCAAAGGCCGCCCGCATGGGCTGGAAGCCCCCGAACCCGTCGTGGTCCACCTCATAGCGGCCAAATTCAAAGAACACCTGCTCATCCACCGGCTCCGCCCCGCCCGCCAGCGCGGGCGCCAGGTCGTGCCCCGGCAGGGTGGGCGCCGCCACCCCCATGTAATGCAATAGGGTGGGCGCCAGGTCGATATGGGAGACCGGGTGGGGATACACCCTTCCCTCCAGCGCCGCGCCGCCCGCTATGATCAGGGGGATGTGGCAGATCTCCTCATACCCCGCCGGGCCCTTGCCGCTTAAGGCGTGGGAGCCGATAAAGTCCCCGTGATCCGAGGTGAATACGATCATCGCATCGGGCGCCAACTCCCGCGCGGCATCGATCACCCGGCCCAGCTGCTGGTCGGCAAAGGCATTGCAGCCCAAAAGGTAGCGCGGGGTCAGCTTCAGCGCGTCCGCATCCCGCTTCAGGTTCTCCCCCGCCCAGGCCCGCTGGTGGGGCGGCTTATTCTGCAGATCGTCCCACACATTGGCGCTTTTGGGGAACTGATAATTCTCAAACATGGAGGCAAAGGGCTCGGGGCAGAGCGAGGGGCCGTGAGGCTCATCCAGGCTGACGGTCAAAAAGAAGTCCTCCCCGCCGTTCTCCTGCAAAAAGCGCACCGCCCGGTCGGCCACCCGGTAGCCATAGGTAAATTCGGGCTTTACGGGGTTGCCCTCCACTCGGGAGTAGCGCCGCTCCTCCTCGGTCAGTTCCTCCAAATAGCAGCGCATATCGTACCAGTAATCCGCGTCCCACCCTTCGGGGCAGACGCCGTTGCCAAAGTAATCGCCCCCGTCCAGGTGCCATTTGCCGATGTAGCCGCAGTGCACGCCCGCCTCGGTCAGCCGCTGCCCCAGGGTCTTGACGTCCGCCGCCAGCGCCACCGAGTTGGTCCACCCGCCGCAGGAGTGAGGGTAAAGCCCGGTAAAGATGGCGCTGCGGGCCGGCCCGCACACCGGCTGGCAGGTATAGGCCCGTTCAAACCGGGTGCCCCGCGCCGCCAGCGCGTCCAAGTTGGGGGTGTGCATGGCGGCATTGCCGTAGCAGCCCAGCATATCCCACCGGGTGGTATCGGTCATTAAAAAGAGGATCTGCCGCTTATCTGCCATTTTACTATTCCTCCTTGATCGCCTGCAGGGCCCTGATGGCCAGCAGGGCCGATTCCGGGTGCCGGCAGAGCTTATCCCGGGTCAAAAACACCCGCTCCCCGCTAAGCGTGCGGGCCGCGGCCCCGTCCTTTTCCCGCCGCACCAGGGATTCAAAGCGGCCAAGCGGCATGGCGATCATCCCCTCGACCTCCTCGCCGGGGGCAAAGTCCTGCGCGCTTGCCCGGGCCAGAAATACCGTGGCCACCTCCCGGTCGCCCGCCTCGTCCTCCCGGCACTGGCCCAGCTCCGTCAAATCCTGGGCCTGCAGCGCAAGGCCCACCTCTTCGCGCACCTCCCGCAGGGCGGCCTGCTCCGGCGTCTCCCCGGCCGATATATGCCCGGTGGTGCCGGCGTCGTAAAACCCGGGATAGGTTTTTTTCTGTGCCGCGCGCTTTTGCAAAAATACGCATTTCTCCCTGCGGAAGGTCCCGTACAGCCACACGTGCACCACCCGGTGCCAGTGCTGCGTACCATGGGCCTGGGCCCGGGGCAGCTCGCCCACGGGGTTTAAATCATCGTCATATATCGTCAGCATTTCCTCGGCCATCTGCATTGCCTCCTTCACTGTTCGCCCCCGCCTAGGCTACTGTGCTCCGCACGCGCTGGGGAAGCGCACATCCTCCGCCTGCACGCTCATGGGCACGTGGGGGCAGCCTTCCTCGTCGTAATTGGGGCCGCAGCGCTTAAAGCCGAACCGCTCGTAAAACGCCGCCACCCGCTCCTGGCCGTTGACCAAAATTTCCCTTGCCCCGTAGCGCAGCGCCCGGTCCAGCAGCATGCGCACCATCAAATCCCCATAGCCCTGGCCCCGGTATTCCTTCAGCACCGCAATCCGCCCGATGCGCAGCACCCCCGGCTTTTCCATGATCAGCCGGCCGGCCGCCACCGTCTTTCCGCCCACGTTAATCATCCCATGGTGGGCCAGCGCGTCGTGCTCGTCTACCTCTTTATCGCCGGAAAAGCCCTGCTCCTCCACAAACACGGCCCAGCGCACCGCCAGCGCGGGCTTTGCCGCCTCCATCCCCTGGACGAATTTACCCTCAAACATGGTCCCTCTCCTTCCTTTTGGCCCTCAAAAGCGCCGGGCAGTCCCGGCCTTTTAACCAGTTGCACCCGCCGGGGCAGCCATAGCAGGGGTTGACCGGCTCCCCCGCCCGGGCCCGCGCGCCAAAGTTTTCGTCCGCCAAAAAGGCCCGGCCCACCGCTACGATATCCGCCAGGTCGCGGGTAATCACGCCCTTTGCCTGCTCCGGCGTGCGGATGGAATTGACCGCCACCACCGGCACCTTTACCGCCGCGTGCACCAGAGACGCGCCGTACACGAACCAGTTGTATCCAAAGTCCTCCGGAACGGAGTCCGGCACGGGCCCCAACCCCGCCGATACGCTCAAGTAATCCGCCCCCGCCTGCTCCAGCGCCTGGGCCAGCTTTACGCCCGCATCAAAGTCGTTATCGTTTACCCCCATGCGGTAGCCTACGATAAAGTCCTCCGGCAGGGCGTCCTTTACCTCCCGCAGTACCCGCAGCGGCAGGGCATACCCGGCGTATGCGTCCGTGCGCGTGTTATAGGTGGGCGAGGTGAATTCGTTGAGCAGGTACTCATGGCAGCCGTGTAGCTCCACCCCGTCCATCCCCGCCGCATGGGCGCGTCTGGCCGCCGCCACGAATTGCCCGATAATCGTTTCGATCTCTTCCGCCCGCAGCGCCCGGGCCTTGCGGCCCTCCCTTTCGCAGTCGCTGGGCGCGGTCAGATCATCAGTCACCGTCGCAGCCGCCTTGAACCCGGCGTGGTGCAGCTGCACAAAGCATAAGCTGCCCGCCGCCTTTACCGCCCGGGCGATGGCCGCCATCCCTTCAATCTGCCCGTCCTCCCATAGGCCCAGCTCGCCCCGGCCCAGCCGCGCCTCAGGGGCGATGGCGGTGCACTCCACCACCACAAGCCCCGCGCCGCCCCTGGCCCGCGCGCCGTAATGGGCCACGTGCCCCGCGTCCGCGCGGCCGTTTAGCTCCCGGTCGTCCCTGCGGGTCAGCATGGGCGGTAGCATCAGCCGGTTAGGCGCCGTCCTGCCCTTCAGGGTAAAGGTCTCAAATAATTGGTTCATCCCCACATCCCCCTTTTTACCGCAGCGCGGCCATCATTTTATCGATCGGTTCAAATACAGGCCTGCGCCCTTCAAAGTAGCAAAGCCGCTCAAAGCCCGCCGTCCGGGCCAGCTCCAGCGCCGCCTTAAAGTGCTGGCCCACCGCTTCGGGCGCGTGCGCGTCCGAGCCGATGGTGGCGATCTCTCCCCCCATCTCCCGGTAGCGGCGCAAAATATCCGCCTCCGGCATGGGCCCGCCGGTCTTGGGGAAGCTGGAGGTGTTGATCTCCAGTCCCTTGCCCATCCGCACCAGCCTTTGCAGGATCGCCTCCACCGCCTCCCGGTAGTCCCCCAGGCGCAGGGCCGGGTCCTCATAGGGCGCGCATTTGGCGATATAGCCCAAGTGCCCCATGCAGTCGAACCCATCCCAGGCGTCCAGCGAGTCGATCACGGCGTCCAGGTAGCGCAGGTAGGCCTGGCGGCGGGTCAGCCCCTCATAATACTCTTTATCGTAGCAATCCCATTCCCCCGCCACGTGCACTGAGTACAGCAGGTAATCAAGCTCGTACCGCTGCGCGTACAGCCGGGTCTGGACAATGGTGGCGGGCATGTACCCCACCTCCAATCCCCAAAGGATCTTCAGCTGCGCAAACCGCTCCCGCGCCCTTTCAATCTGCTCGCGCTCCCGGTAGGGCTCGCACAAAAACAACGTCTCTTTGTCCGGATGGCCGATATCCACGTGCTCGGTGGTGCAAAGGGTGCCGATGCCCTTTTGCAGCGCGGCCTGGCACATCTCATCCAAACGCGCCTGCGAATCTCCCGAAAGATGGGTGTGCATATGGCAGTCAAACACTTTTTTGCCGCCTCCTTTATCCCGTAATGAGAAAGCCGCCTAAAATCTTAAGCGGCTTTACCGTTCCTTGCGCTTGGCCGGCCTGTGGCGCGTCCCGTCCTCTTCCTCTATGATCACGTTGTCCAGCATCGCGCTCACATTTTTGCGCAGCGCCTGCAGGTATTCCGCCCGCAGGGCCAGCTGCTCCTGCTTTTCCGCCTCGCTCAACCCCTGTGTGCGGGATTTGTGCGCCAGGGCGTTGATGCGGTTGATCTTCTCCATCGGAAGCACGATAACCCGTTCTCCTTTCCCCCGTGCGGCCCCGCCGCCCGATAAAGGCAATGCCCTCGTTCATTTATACGATGTCCCTACAATGTCTATACAACGCCTATATTATTCGACGCACCCGGCCGCTTTTCCTCCCTGCAAACCGGTTCGTCAGCTGGTTTCGGTCCGCCGCCCTTAAGTTCATGCACGCTGCACGGCTTTTGCCATTCAGAGGGAGCGAAGAATCTCGTGCATGGGCGAGAAAGCAGTGTTTGACCTATGGCTACGTGATGCAGGCAAGGCCAACAGGGCGTAAAGAGATTCCTCGCTTACGGCTTCGGAATGACAGAATTAGAAACGATAATCTGCGCGGGAAAGGATAGGTTTATGCGCAAGCCTGTCATTCAGAACGAAGGCGAAGCCGAAGTGAAGAATCTCAGGGCATAGGCAGGAAAGCGGCGCTGAACCTGCGCGGCAGGGGTGGCCCCTGTGCTACGCGGTGCGGGCGGGGCTGCTCAGGAGATCAGGAGATTCCTCGCTTATGCTCGGAATGACAGAGAGAGGAATGCTATGCCCTTTGATTTAACCCCCACTTGCCTCCCTTTGACGAGGGAGGTGGCGCACCCGTTGGGTGCGCCGGAGGGAGAGATGCCATTGTATGAAAACCTAAACTTTAGCACTCGCTACATTGTCATTCGGAACAGAGGGCGGCTAGTTTATGGTGGGCGAGAGAATAGGGGAAACATAGGAAATCAGGAGCGGATGAGGGGGCGATAGCCCGGGAGCGGCTAATAGGGCGATAGCCTTGCCATTCAGAGCGAGGCCGTAAGGCTACGCGAAGCATCTCCCGCCTCACCTCACAGCTACGCCCGACTCGCGCGGCTTGAGAATAGCCGGGCCCGGTAGTTGTCAATAGCTTCCCCGCGCAAGCTCCGCATCACAGGGCAGGAAGCCTTGATCGGCATTGATAAACCCATGCTTTGGGCCGCGTCTTTCGCGCCCGGCGGTCTAGGGGCGCTGTCTTTTTTTGCGGTCCCCTTTACATTCGCACCCGGCATGCTATAATATTAATTCCCTGCGCGCTTTGCACCCCCGGCCTTCCAGGCCGCGGGGCGTATTTTGCTGCCCGCAGGGCAGATTATTTTGATAAAGGAGGGCTGCTCATGTCTTTGCAAGATCATCCCGCATATCCGCAGGAGCAGGCGCACCTGCAAAAAACCCTCTCCCTCATCGCCCGGGAGACCGGCCTGGCCCGCGAGGAGGAGCGCGAGCGCCGGGAGGCGCTGGAGGATACCCGCCGCCGCAGCGGCGAGGGTGCGGCCCTGATGCTGCACGAATTGCAATACCGCATGACGTCCCAGGCCCTCCACAACCTGCAGCTGGCCGCAAAGGCCCCCTATTTTACCCGTGTGGATTTTACCCAGAGCGGCGAAACCGCCCCTACCGCCTACTATATCGGCAAGGCCGGGGTGCTGGACAGCCGCACCCAGACCCCCTGGGTGATCGACTGGCGCGCGCCGCTGGCCAACCTGTACTACGCCGGGCAGCTGGGCCAGGTCTCCTACCGGGCGCCGGATGGGGAGATCGAAGGGGAACTTAGCCTTAAGCGGTTGATGACCATACAGGACGGCCAGTTGCAAACCATCTTTGATACCGACGTGGTGGCGCAGGACGCCTACCTGCAAAACGTGCTGGGCCAGAGCAAGGACGACCGGCTTAAAGACATCGTCTCCACCATCCAGCGCGAGCAGAACGACATCATCCGCGCCCCGCTGCGCGGCCCGGTGGTGGTGCAGGGCGCCGCCGGCAGCGGAAAAACCACCATCGCCCTGCACCGCATCGCCTACCTTTTATACGTCCACCGGGGGGAGCTGGCCCCTTCGCAGATGCTGATCCTGGCCCCCAGCCCCCTGTTTTTGGACTATATCTCCGCCGTTCTGCCGGAGCTGGGCGTGGACCAGGTGCGCCAGTGGACATTCCCCCAGCTATGTGCCCGCCTGCTGGGCAAGGATATGCCCCGCCTGCAAACCGAGGACCCGCTCTTTACCCTGCTGGACCCCGCCGCGCCCCAGGCGCAAAAGCAGGATCTGGCCTTGGCGGCCCGCCTGCGGGGCACGCTGGCCTTCCGGGACGCGGTGGCGCGCTACTTGGAGCAGGTAGAACGCAGCCTGCCGCCTAAGGAGGGCTTTACGCTGGAGGGGCAGACCGTGCTCTCGGGTGAGGAGGTGCTAAGGCTCTATCTTCAGGACCTCAAACCCTTCCCCCTTAAGCGGCGGATGGAGGAGCTGAAAAAACCCCTGCGCCGCCGGGTAAGCGAGATGCTGGGGGCGCTGATCGCCGCGCGGGAGGAGCGGGCCGCCGCCATGGCGCTGCTGCTGCGCCGCACCTCCCCGGAGGACAGCCCCCAGCGCCGGGCCGCTATGCAGCGCATCTACGCCCAGCGGGATCAGGCCGTTCATGCCCTGCGCGAGCAGATCCGGGTCTATCCCGCTGCGGCCGCCGCGGCGCTCACCCCACCCCGGGTGATGGATGCCTATATCGCCTTTCTCTCCGGCCCCGTGCCGCAGGGGATCGATCCGCAAGCCTGGGCCGCCCTTTCGCGGGTAGCCCTGCCCGCGCTTCAGGCCGGGCGCGCCGCCGAGGAGGATCTGCCCGCCCTGGTGCTGATCCGCCGCTATCTCTACGGCCTGCACGAGGAGATGGCTATCCGCCATACCGTGGTGGACGAGGCGCAGGATTTTTCGCCCTTCCAGTTTGACCTGCTGCGCACCCTGGCGGGCAACAGCTCCTTCACCCTGGTTGGGGATCTGGCCCAGGGCATCCGCGCCTACCGGGGCACCACCGCCTGGCGCGAGGACCTGTCCGCCGTATTCTCCGACCCCGCGCCCGCCTTTTTGGGGCTGACCACCAGCTACCGCTCTACGGTGGAGATCATGCGCCTGGCGGGCACGGTCTGCGCCCGCCGGCCCTATCCCGGCATGGTGGCGGCCCAGCCCGTGCTGCGCCATGGGGAGGCCCCGGCGCTTTTCTTCGTCAAACCCCGGGCGCTTGGCGGGGCGCTGGCCGCCCGTATCCAGCGCCTGCTGGATGAGGGGTACCGCACCATCGCCGTCATCGCCCGGGATGAAAACGAGTGCCGCCCGCTGCACCGCGCCCTGCAAAAGGCGCTGGGCCAACCGGTACAGCGGCTCACCCCCAAGGATACCCACTATGCCGGCGGGGTGATGGTGGTGTCTGCCCCGCTGGCCAAGGGGCTGGAGTTTGACGCAGTGCTCATCCCGGATGTCAGCGCCGGGCGCTACCCGGGCAGCGATCTGGACGCGCGCCTGCTCTACGTGACCATGACCCGTCCCCTGCACCGGCTGTACTGCTACTGCACCGGGGAGCTAAGCCCGCTGCTCAAAGCGGAGGACTTTGAGGTGGAAGGATAGAGAGGGGCGCGCCCGAAACCGCCGTCCCCATATCATGCGAGGCCCCCTTTATTCCCCCGTCATTCAGAGCGGGGGACGAAAGCCCGCGCGAAGAATCTCCCGCATCCTCTTTTAGCCGCGCTTTACCCGCACCGCAGCGGCACGGGCCCAACCAATTGGTTGCCCCGAGATTCCTCGCCAGGCTCGGAATGACAGATTATAAACCGCATTGGCGCGCACGCCATACGCCGCTTGGAAAATTGTGCGGAAGGAGACGAAATGCCTTTCTTTGAATCATCCAGGGATCTTTCTATCGCCTTATTCATGATGCTATTTGCCGCTATACTGGGGTTCTCAATTATTTATGTGGCAGCGCGCTGGCTCAAAGACAAACGCGCGCCACGCATCGTGGTTCGCGCGGCCCTGTCCAACAAGCGCGCTCAAGAAGATTACGTTTATCGCCAGCGAAATACCGCCCCCGGGATGCGCGCGCAAAAGCGCATCACCTACTATGTGACCTTTGCCCTGGAAAGCGGCGGACAAATTGAGCTGCGCGTAAGCAAACCCCAATACCTGAAGCTGAAAAAGGGATATAAGGGTACGCTTACCTATCAAAGCGCAAGGTATATCGGGTTTGAAAGAGATTAATCCGTCGCTGTCTGCCGCCATACAAGCGTTTTCCCGGGTTGAACGGCTGATTCCATTAAAAACTTGGGCATTGCTGTTGCGGCTGCTTTTCGCTTTTTTCCGTCGTGCAGCGTCCTCTCAATCGCCAAGCGGGCGGCTTTCGCCGCCCGCTTTTTTCGTCCCCTGCCCTTAAAAGGGATTGCCCGCGTCCCGAGAGTCAAAGCCGAAGAACTTGAGTGCCCGCTGGATGGTCAAGTCCCAAAAGCGCCACTCGTGCTCGTATCCGTCAAACTCCTCAAAGGTCGCCTCCAGCCCGATCTTGCCGGCATAATCTTTAAACTTCAGGTAGTTCTGGTAGCCAAAGTCCTCCCTGCCGATGGCGAAATACAGCCGGGGCAGCGTCCCCTTTTCAATCAGCCCGGGCAGCTTATCCCAGGGGTTGCAGGCGCTGTCCAAAAACGCGTCCAGCCCGCCCAGCTGGTCTACCTGGGTCTGCACCCGCCCGCGGAACCGGGTCATAAACGGGTCGCCCTCCTCCCCCGGTTGGCAGGCGAAAAGCGCCTTGTAATCCATCGGCCCGGCCGAGAGGATGGCTGCCCCGGCAAAGTGCTCCGGGTAGGCGCAGGCATACTGCATCGTGCCGCCCCCGCCCATGGAGAGGCCGGCGATAAAGTTGTCCTCTTTGCTGTCCGAGGCCGGGAACCAGTTATAGATCAGCGGCATCAATTCTTTGATGAGGTAATCCTCCATAAAGAAGCCGGTGCCAAAGCCCTTCCAGTTCATGTAATTGCTGTTGAGCGCGCTGGGCATCACCACGATCAGGTCGTTCTCGCAGGCGTACAGCTCGATCATGCTCTTTCGCAGCCAGTCGCTGTGGTCCCCAAAGGTGCCGTGCAGCAGCCAAAGCACCGGGTACTTTTTGCCGCTGCCGTAAAAATCGGCAGGGGATTGTTCCCGTGGCTTGTCGGGAAGGATCACGCTGACCTCGTGGTTGACCATCAGGTACTGGCTTTCAAAATTCATGGTGACAAGTGCCATTTTTCTTTTCCCCCTCTTTTTTCTCTCTCGGGGCTTTACACCCCGTCTACCCTATTATGATACCACAGGCGCGGCCAAAAGCAAATCCTTTGCCAGCTAAATATCAAACGCCGTTCCCCCTCGCCCTATAGCGCAAAAAATGCTAGGTGAAAAGCGGCCCTTATGGTAGAATATTGGGGAACGCTCCCATAAAATGTCAATGGGGCGCTGTGGCATATCATTTTCTCGCGCGGGCCGCGCTTGTGGCCTTTAAGGCCGTCCGTTCTTTACTCACGCGGGTCATTTTTACGGGTATTTAAAAGGGGATATCTTGCGCCCGTTTGGCGCTTAAAATTGAGGGGGTATGGTTTTGAGGGAGTATCTACGCAAGATGGACCCGAACGTCAAGCTGTTTTTCATCATCTCCGCCCTGATCGGCCTGGGCATGGGCTTGAGCGATTCGGTGTACAGCAACTATTTTAAGGATGTCTATGACGTGACCGCCCTGCAGCGCGGGCTGATCGAAACGCCGCGCGAGCTGCCCGGCATGCTGCTGCTGGTGATGACCTCGCTGGCCGGCTTTTTGGGGGATCTGCGCCTGGCCATCATCGCCCAGCTGCTGTGCGCGGCGGGCGTGCTGGTGCTGGGGCTGTGGACTCCGCCCTTTGGGCTGATGCTGGTTTTCCTGTTCATCAACTCCACCGGCATGCACCTTTACATGCCCTTGCAGGAATCCATCGCCGTTTCCCTCATCAAGGACGGCAAGACCGGCAGCTGGCTGGGCAAGTTTACCGGCTTTCGCACCGCGTTTGTCATGGTGGCGGGCCTGCTGGTATTCTTCGGCTTTGGCAGCGGCTTTTTAAGCTTTTCCAATCCTATCGTGATCTTTATCATCGCGGCGGCCTGCTCGGCCGCGGCGGCGGTTCTGTTTATCAAAATGCGCCGCAACGCCGGCGAGGTGTACGAAAAAGGCAGGCCCAAGTTCCGCTTCGTATTTAAAAAGCGGTATGCCATCTATTACGTGCTGGCCATCGTCAACGGCGCGCACAAGCAGATCATGACGGTGTTCGGCCCCTGGGTGCTGATCGAGCTGATGCTGCAGCAGACCGATACCATGGCCATCCTCTCGGTCATCGGCTCGGGTATCGGGGTGCTGTTTATCCCCCTGCTGGGGCGCCTGGTGGATCAGTTCGGCGTCAAAAAGGTGATGTTCGGCGAGGGGCTCGTCTTCATCTTCGTCTATCTGGGCTACGCCTTCGTGCAGCAGGCCTTCTCCCCGGAGGTGGCGCTGTGGTGCTGCTTTGCTTTTTACGTGCTCAACCGCATGGGCATGCAGTTTGCGGTGGCACGCACGGTTTACCTGCGCAACATCGCCGAAACGCCGGAGGACATCATGCCCACCCTCTCCACCGGCATCAGTTTGGATCACCTGGTCTCCATCGCCGCCTCCGCCCTGGGCGGGTGGATCTGGTACGAGTGGGGCTACCAGTACGTGTTCTTTATCGCCGCCGGCCTTTCGCTGATCAATATGGCCGCAGCCCTCATCATCAAGGAGGATAAACCCAAGGCCCAAGCCTAAAAGGATTACGTAAAAGCGGCCCGCCAATCTTGGCGGGCCGCTTTTTGACATGCTTTTTACTATCGCTCGACAAACCTCAGGTCGATCCCGCCGTTGGTGGAGCGGGCCATCAGTTCCCATTCCCCGCCCACGGAGTTGGGCAGGCTGCTGCCCCCGTTTACGGTGGAGGTGCTCACAGCGTACTCCGCCTGCTCGCCGATCAGCGTGCCGCCGATCGGGCCGTTCACCGTAGTCAGCGATACATTGCCCTGCGCGCGCACCCGGCTTAAGTCGATGCGGCCGTTCATGCTCTCCGCCGTCAAACCGCCCACCCGGCAGTCTACAAGGCTGACCGGGCCGTTGACGCTGCGCGCCGCCGCGCCCTCGCCGCTCTCCAGGCCCGCCAGGTCCACCGCGCCGTTTTGGGTCGTCGCGGTAAACGCGCCCGCCCTCACGGCCGAGCCATCGATCCCGCCATTGGTGTTCACAAGGCTGATCTCGCCCTGGGCCTGCACATCCCTCAGGCTGATCCGTCCATTGACGGTGCTGGCGCTGAGCGTATTGAGCGTTACGCCCTCGGCCTCCACCGGGCCGTTGACGTTGCGCACGCTGGCCTTCAGCGTTACCCCTTCGGGCAGGGCCACCGTCACTTCATGCGGGGTAAAGGAAAAATTCAGCACCATGATGTGATCGTACCAGGCCCGGCTGTCCCAGTAATTGCAGCTGATCAGGCCGCCCTCCTGCGTCACGTTATAGTGGTCGAACTCGGTCTCCCAGTAGGTGATGTGGATCTGCCCATCCTCGGAGGGGATGATCCGCACCGGCTCGTTCGTCACCGAGATGGAAAGCGCGCTCACCCCTTGCGGCTGGGCGGAGAAGGTGCGCTGCTCATACTCCAGCTGCGTGCCCAGCTTCTCAAAGTCGAACCCGGCCGCCGCTACGCCGCAAAAGCTCAGCACCAGCCCCAGGGCCAGTACGATCGCGGCGATCCTGTATAGCTTTTTCATCATCTTACGCCACCTCCTTACGGATAAACGGGGCCTTGATCTTGCGCAGCAGCCACTTGCCCAGCCACAGCGTACCCTTGGCCGCGCCCATCGCACAGGGGAAGGCCAATACCGCCAGCGCCAACGCGCTTAAACCCATGCCGATGCAGAAAACCAGGTTGGCCCCGCCGCCGGCGCCAAACGCCCTGATAAACATCAGCGGGCCGGAAAGGGCCAGCGTCGCGTCCAGCACGAACAGGCAAAGCACCAGCACCCAAAAGACCAGGTAAAGCGTCAGCCCCACCGCCAGTACCGCCAGCGCCACCGGCAGCCAGATGGGCGAGCCGATGGCGATCAGGGCGATGGACCCGCCCGAGAGCCTGCGCCCCGTCTTGGCGCGGGCGCGGATCAGATTGCCAAGCGGCGCCTGGCTCAAGATCTCTTTGGCGATCACCGGCAGCGGCTCCATGCTGGCCACGGCCTGTTCCTCTTCCATGCCCTCTTCCACCCGGTCGTCGATCATCTCGGCGTAATAGGCGCAGGTCTTTTTGATCTCCTCTGGGTCCAGCGCGTCCAGATAGCCCGCCAGCCCCTCCAAAAATGCCTGTTTGTTCATTGCTCGATCCCCTCCTTGATAAAGGTATAGATCCGGTCGATCTCCTGCCACTCGCCAAGGAAATCCCGAATTTTCGCCTCCCCCTCCGGGGTGATGGCGTAGTACTTGCGCAGCCTGCCGTTGTGCTGCGCGGAGTAGACGCTGACGCATCCGCTGCCCTCCAGCCTTTTAAGGATCGGGTAGAGCGTGGATTCGGATATCTGAAGCACCCCGCTGAGATCTTTAATGATCTGGTAGCCGTACGAGTCGCCCCGGGTCAGCACCTTGAGCACCCCGATCTCCAGGATGCCGCGCTTGAGTTGTGCGTCCAAGCCCAACACCTCCTTACGCATAATACTATATAACGCATAGTATAATGTGTCAAGAGGTATCCGACATTTTAGTCAGAGGCGTCGGTCTACCGTCTATTTAAAACGCAAACCTAGCCAGCGGGGGAATCTCCGGCCTGTCCGCTGGTCTGTAAACAGTTTCCCGCCCAGGTTTTGTTCTTTTCTCCCGGGGCTGGCAACAATAAAAAAAGCGCAGGGGGAGTTTCTCCCGCTGCGCCTCTTGCTCATTCCCGCGCTATGGCTGGCGCTTATCCGCCATTTTACCGGATTTGCGTCCACTGTACAGGTACACCAGGACCGATGCGGCCACCACCAGCGCCCCGCCGACCAGCGAAGTCGGGCTTAGCCCCTCCCCCAGGAAGAGGAAGCCCAGCACCATGGAAAACGGGATGCCCGCGTAATTATACACGCTCACCTCCGAGGCCGGTGCCATGCGGTAGGCATAGGTCAGGCAGATCTGCCCAAAGGAGCCAAACAGGCCGATGGCCAGCAGGCAGCCAAGCTCAAAGGGGGTGGGCCACACAAAATCCGCCAGCATAACGGGGATGGAGGCCACCATCGAGAAGGTGGAAAAGTGCATGATCACGGTCAGCGCGTCCACCTTGTCCTTAAAATAGCTTAAAAGCGTATAGGCCACCCCCGAGGTCACCGAGGAGATAAAGGCCATGGCCAGCGGCCAAAGGTTGCTGTTAAAGCTGGGGTTGGCCACCAGCACCGCCCCGCCAAAGGCCAGCAGCAGCGCCGGGATCTGGACCTTGGAGAGCTTCTCTTTTAAAAAGATCACCGCAAACAGGGTGACCAGAAAGGGAGAGAGCTTGCTTAAGATCGCCACATCCGCCTGGGCCGCGTTATTGGAGGCGTAAAACACCGTGATCACGCCCAGAAAGCCGAAAAAGCTGCGTCCAAACAGCCACTTTTGGTACCGGCGCGGCCCAAAGACCGATAGGTGATTGCGCCGGATCAGGATCAAGGCCACCACCAGGCTGATGGAATTGCGGAAAAACACCTGCTCCATCACCGGTATGCGGTCTCCGGACAGGTGCACGGCGATCTGCATGCTGCTAAAGAGCAGCGCGCTTAAGATCATCAGCAATATGCCCTTTTGCTTTTGCGTCAGCCTGGCCATGTACTTCCCCTCCCGTTCTCTTGGATCAAAGCAGCGGCCCCGGTTAAAGGCTGCCGGCCTATTATGGTTCGCCGCCATAAAAAAGCGGCGCCCCTTTGAGGCGCCGCATCCGCTTTACTTTTACGCCGCGCCCGGGGCCTATTCGTCCTCCTCGGGCAGTTCGGCATTGTGCCACACGTTTTGCACGTCGTCGTGGTCGTCCAGCATCTCCAGCATCAGGTTGATCTTCTGCACCGTATCCGGGTCGCTCACCGCCACGGTATTCTGGGGCAGCATCTCGATCTCGGCCGTTTCAAAGCTGAAGCCCTGGCCCTCCAGCGCCTCGCGCACGGCGGAAAAATCCGCCGGGTCGGTGTGTATCTCAAAGGCGTCGTCCTGGGCCTCAAAGTCCTCGGCCCCGGCCTCCAGCGCCTGCATCATCACCTCGTCCTCGTCCAGGCCCTCCCGGTCGATCACCAGCACGCCCTTGCGGTCGAACATCCAGCTTACGCAGCCCGTGGCCCCTAACGAGCCGCCGCGCTTATCAAAAATATGCCGCATTTCCCCCGCGGTACGGTTGCGGTTATCCGTTACCACCTCGACGATCACGGCTACCCCGCCTGCGGCATAGCCCTCGTACTGCAGGTCCACATAATTGGCCCCATCGCCCTCGCCCGCCGCCTTTTTGATGGAGCGGTTGATGTTGTCGTTGGGCATGTTGGCCGCCTTGGCCTTGGCGATCACATCGCGCAGCCGGCTGTTCTGCTCCGGGTCAGCCCCCCCGCCCTCGCGCACGGCGATGGCGATTTCGCGGCCGATCTTGGTAAAGATTTTGCCGCGCTGTGCGTCGGTCTTTTCTTTTTTATGCTTGATATTGGCCCACTTGGAGTGTCCTGACATCCGAAGTTCCTCGCTTTCACTATTCTTCCAAGCGTGAATTATACCATATCCATTGCCATCGCGCAAGGCTGCCCGCCGCAGTTCCGGCGCCTTTGCCCCTTCTAAAGGGCGGCGCCTGCCCGCTTTTTGCCGCAGGCCGTACGTTGCGTCACGGCCTGTCCAGGGCCGCTCCGGCCCCCGGCCCTATCCTCCGGCGGCCCCTTACGCCCGGTGCGCGTTACAGCTTGCCCTGTTTAAAGCCGCGGTAGCGCTTGGCCGCCAGGTTGACCAGCGCCCGGTCCTGGCTGTAGGTGATCATCTCCAGCGCCTGGTCGATGGGGTAAAACCCGCCGTCCACAAAGCCGTCCTCCCGGCTAAAGCGGCTTTGCAGGCTCCCGGCCGTCATCAAATACCAGGTCACCTGGTTGCACACCGGCCGCTTGCGGGTGATGGAGTAAAACTCGTAGTTGGTCTCCCCGATGGAGGAGAGGATCTCCGCCTCCACCCCCGCCTCGGCCTTGACCCGCCGCAGCGCCACCTCCCGGGCATAATCCCCGGCGCGGATCACGCCCTTGGGCAGCACCCACTCGTCCTTCTCGTTTTTTAGGATCAGTACGCTATCCTCGCAAAATACCAGCCCACCGGCACAGGAACGAAACAGCATCGCCCTTCCCCCTTCATCTTATGTATTTTTATAGTCGCTTCAAGGTGTTTATCCTGCAGGAAATGAGGCCGCATTTTCCGCGGCGCTTTATGCTTAACCTCATGATAACCCCGCCGGCGCGAAAGCGCAAGCCCTAGCTGCCGCCCCCCACATCGGGGATGAGGTTGAGCATCTGGTCGGTCTCGTCTACGTTGACGTAGGATTCGGGCACCGTGCCTACGATAATGGTCTGCGCCACAGGGTTGACCGTATCGATACTCACCGTTTCGCCGCCCACCGGCACCACCACGCGGATCTGCGCGGTCACCTTCAGGCTGATCTCCAGCTTGGTCTGGTTGATGCCCGCCGGCTCAAAGGAGGTGATATACTCGGTATTCACCCAGCCCACCGGCATCACATAGACCGGAAACGCCGGCCCGCGCCCGGCAAACATCGCCCCGCCAAATACCGACCCGATGGGGATCATGATCTCCTGATCCTGCTGGGCCTGCAGCTTATCCTGTATATCCAGCGCCGTGCGGCTGGCCAGGTTGTTCAGCTTGGCCGTATCGGTCTGCACCGCCGTCACCCTGCCGTTTTCGTCTTTTTCTATGGTGATCAGCGCCTCATAAGGGAAGGTGTTGCCCAACACGTCGCGGATCGAATCGTTGATGATCTGCGCCGCCTGCGAGCGGGCCTGTGCCGCGCTGATGGAGATCACCAGCGGTTTTAATCCCAGCTCAAAGCCCAGCCCCGCGCCACCCAGCGCCAGGGCCAGCGCCGTCAATACCGCCGCCGTCTTGCGCTTGATTCGCCTTGCACGCATCCTGCCCCCTCCTTTGCCCTTTCCGCTTTGTCGCCTCTACTCCATTCCCTCTACCTTATGCCCGTGCGCGGGTTTTGTTGCATCCTGGCGCATTTGCGCCGGCGCGCCGTCAAAGTGTTACGCTTCCATTACAGTTCGGTTAACAATGCGCGGCATTTTGCACGGGGGCGGGTGTTGTGTTATAATATTTGTACTTGTACGTATTTTTTGATACGCATCCTCAAGGAGGCTTTATATGGCAAAGATGAAGGACCAGCTCAAATCCGGCGCCAAAAAGGGCGCGGAAAAGGCAAAACGATCTGGCCAGAATTTTAAAAAACTGCTGAAAGGGACTACCGGTACCTCGATATTTACCAAGCGTACCCGCAAGCCCAACTTCTTTTTATCGGTGGCCATCAACACCATCCGCATCACGGTGATCGCCATCCTGCTGCTTTGCATCTCCGGTGCGGGCTCGCTGGTGGGGCTGGTCAAAGCCTATGTGGAGACCGCACCCACCCTCTCGGTCTCGGAGCTGGACGATCAGGACCGCACCAGCTTTGTGTACGATGTCAACGGCAACCTGATCACCACCCTGCGCAATACCGAAAACCGCATCTGGGCCTCGTATGACGAGATCCCCCAGCAGCTGATCAACGCCTTTGTCGCCATTGAGGATACCCGCTTTTTCTCCCACAATGGCGTAGACATCAAGCGCCTGGTGGGGGCCTTTGTCAACAACATGCAAAACTCCTCCACCCAGGGCGGCTCCACCATCACCCAGCAGCTGATCAAAATGCGCGTGCTCTCGCCCGAGCGCACCTATAAGCGCAAGATCCAGGAGGCCTACCTGGCCATGGAGCTGGAGAGCGAGTACTCCAAAGAGCAGATTTTGGAGAGCTATCTCAATACCATCAACCTGGGGGACAGCAACTACGGCGTCAAGGCCGCCGCGCAGGACTACTTTGGCAAGGACTTAGACGAGCTGACCCTGCGGGAGTGCGCCACCCTGGCCGGCTGCACCCAAAACCCCTACTCCTATAACCCGCGCAAAAACTACTATACCCGCGAAAAGCCCGAGCAGACCGATAACCGCACCGATACGGTGCTGATGCGCATGTACCACGTGGGCTTTATCACCAAAGAGGAATACGAGGCCGCCCTGGCCGACCAGCTGGTGGTCAAAGAGGAGAGCGAGCAGCAGGATCTCTACGAAATGCCCCACTTTGTGGAGTACGTGATCTATGACGTGGTCTCCTTCATGCTCCAGCAGCGGGACCTGGAGGATAATACGGCCAACCGCCGCGAGATGGAGCGGGAGCTGCGCACCGGCGGCTACCACGTCTATACCACCTGCGATCCCACCATTCAAAAGACGGTGGAATCCACCATCTATAATTGGAAAAACTACCCGCGCATGGCCAACTCGGCCGACAGCCAGACGACCGATACCAGCAGCGACGGCACCATTACCACCATCACCCAGCCGCAGGTCTCCGCCGTGGTGATCGATCAGCACTCCGGCGAGATCAAGGCCATGGTGGGCAGCCGCACGCCTCCCCAGAGCATGAAAGAGCTCAACCGCGCTTACCAAAGCTCCATGCCGGTGGGTTCTTCCATCAAACCCCTGGCGGTCTACGGCCCGGCGCTGGATCTGGGCGCGGGCGCGGCCAGCATCGTCTACGATATCGCCGCCCCCATCGAGGGCTGGGTGGGCGGCCAGGGCTACCCCTCCAACTCTGGCGGAGGCAACCGGGGCGCGGTCACCCTGCGCGAGAGCATCGTACGCTCCATCAACGTATCCTCTGCGCGTACCCTGTTAGAGCGGGTAGGCGTGGAGACCTCCAAGGATTACTTGCTGCGCATGGGGGTCAGCGCCTCCCATATCGAGGTCACGCCCAGCGGGCTGGCCTTAGGTTCCAGCGGGCTGACCACGCTGGAGCTGGCCGGCGGCTTTAGCGCCATCGCCAACGATGGCATCTACCAGCAGCCCATCAGCTTCACCCGGGTAGAGGATGAGGATGGCAACGTGGTGATCGACGCCACCGCCCTGCGCGCCACCCGCCAGGTGTTCGAGCAGTCCACCGCCTGGATGCTGGTGGATATGTTGGAGGACGCGGTAGACCACGGCACCGGCACCCGTGCTAAGATCCCCGGGATGACCGTAGCCGGCAAGACCGGTACCAACCAGGATAACAAGGGCGTTACCTTTGCCGGGATGACCCCCTATTACACCGCCGCGGTCTATGTGGGCAGCGACGAGTATAAATCCCTCAGTTCGGATTCCCAGGGCGGGCGCTCCGCCGCCCCCATCTGGCAGGACTTTATGGCCAAGATCCACTCGGGGCTGATGAATATGCCCATACTGGAAGAGAGCGCCGAAGAAGCCGGCCTGGTACAGGCCACGGTCTGCGCCATCTCGGGCAAAAAGCCGGGCGGCAGCTGCCCCAGCACCGCTACCGATTACTTCCGCCAGGGCACCGTGCCCGAGGAGACCTGCGATATGCACGTGTCGGCCGAAATCTGCACCACCAGCGGCATGCGCGTAGGCCCCTACTGTCCAGAATCCACCCACTCGGGCGGGGCGGCCATCGTGATCCCCCAGGATAACGTACTGGCCAAGTTGCCGCTGGCCACGATCCAGCGCTTCTTCCCCGGGGCGACGCTGGGCACGTCTCTGGGCAACGGGCAGACCTGTACCGTACATACCGCCGAATGGGCGGCGCAAAACAGCGGTCTGGTATCCCAAGCCAGCAGCCTGGTCGCCACGGCCCAAGCCTGGCTGCCTAACCTGTCCGAGGGCGATGCGGCCCTGGTGCAAAGCGCCATTACTCAGTTGCAAAACTGCATCAATACCGGCGCCGCTTACGAAGATACCAAAGCCGCTTACGACGCGCTGTACAATACCCTGAGCACCGCCATCGCCGCTACGCCGCAGGTGCCCGCTACGCCGCCTGGCGGCGAGGGCGAGGAGCCTCCCGAAACGGAGTAGGGCCTGATGCGCTTCATCTAAAGCTTGTGCACGCTCTGCCCCCTTTATAAAAAGGGGGCATGGCTTTTGCCTGTGCGGCGCCCCTGCCGCACGGATCGATACCCTATACAGAAAGGAAAAAGAGATGAAAAAGTTCCCACGTTCTTTTATGCTTCCGTTGCTCCTTGCTCTGTGCCTGGCGCTGACCGCCTGCACGGATGCGGCCCAGCCCGCCGCCAGCGGTACGTCCGCCGCGCAGGCTTCCCCGTCCGCTTCCGCCTCCGCCTCCGCGCAGGAGGCTACCCCCGCCCCCGTCGCAGAGGATGTGGCCACCCTGGCCCAGGGCGCCAGCGAGAGCATGATCTTAGTCAATGCCGATAACCCCGTGGGCGAAGGCTTTCAGCCCCCGGCGCTCAAAACCCTCAAGTCCCTGATCACCCAGCCCGTCAAGCTGGATGACGATTCCATCCAGGCCGACCCCTGCGTGGCCGATGCCATGAACGCCATGCTGGCCGCCGCCAAGGCGGACGGAGAGGCCACCATGCGCATCCAAAACGGCTACCGCAGCTATAGCCGGCAAAAGGAGATCTTCGACAGCACCGTCAATTACCATAAAACGCAGGAGAAAAAGACCGAGCAGGAGGCCATGACCATCACCAAAAGCAAGGTGGCCGTGCCGGGCTATAGCGAGCACCACACCGGGCTGTGCTTTGATTTTGGCTCCGTCGAGGCCGATGGCATCCCCTTTGGGCAGACCGCCCACGCCGCGTGGCTGAAGAACAACGTCTACAAATACGGCTTTATCATCCGCTACCCCGAGGATAAGCAGTCCATCACCGGCACCATCCCCGAGCCTTGGCATGTGCGCTATGTGGGCCTGCCCCATTCGGAGATCATGCAAAAGCAGGGCCTGTGCCTGGAGGAGTATTGGCAGGCCCTGCAAAGCGGCCCCATTACCGAGACCGTGGATAGCGGCACCTATCAGGTCTATTACGCCCCGGAGGGCGGCAGCCTTACCCTGCCCCAGGGCGAGCGCACCATCGCCTCGGATGGGCGCGGCGGCGTGGTCGTCGCCGTTAAGGTATCCTGACCTGCAATAAAAAGAGCCTCCCGGCACAGCCGGGGGCTCTTTTTTGTTGCGCATATTTATCCTTCCGTCACCGCTTCGGGGATGATAAAGGCGCGCTTATCACAGTCGATCTGGCCCAGCGCGCCAAAGGGGATCAGCGCGCGCGGGGCGTTATGCCCAAAGCTCATATCCGCCAGCACCGGCAGGTCGCTCCGGCCATACTCGCCCAGCACCTTTACGATGGCCGCATCGTATTCCTCGCTGCGCTCCCCGTCCAGCGGCCGGCCCAGCAGCAGGCCGCTAAGCCGCTCCAATATCCCAGCCGCCCCCAGCGAGCGCATAAAGTCCTCAATCACCCAGGCCCGCGGGCAGAGCGGCGAGGTCTCAAGGAAGAGGATCACGTCCTCAAATTCTTCCGCCGCCGGGAACAGCGGCGTGCCTCGCAGGGAGTAGACCACCTCCAGGCAGCCGCCCAAAAGCCGTCCCTGGGCGCGGCCCTGCCCCTGCAATAGCCTATAGCCCCTATGGGGCTGCAGCCTGCGCAGCACCTGCGCGTTATCCAGCCCCCGCGCCGCCCGGCCGATCCAGCCTGTCGCCGGGGGAATCTCTCCTACCGGTCCACTCTCAAACAATTCGCGCACGATCCACTGCTTGGTGTAGGGCAGCATGGGGCCCTCGCCGTCAAAGTCCGAAAACAGGCTGGCCCCGTAAAAGCTGCCCAGCCCCGCCTTCAGGCAAAAGTAATGGGCGCTGGTCACATCGCTTAAGCCGGTAAAGATCTTGGGGTTCGCGCCAATCAGGTCAATATCCACATAGGGCAGTACCCGTATGCCGTCATCCCCGCCGGTGACGGCGATCACCCCTTTGATCTCCGGGTCCGCAAAGGCGGCGTTTATATCCTCGCCCCGCTTTTCCGGGTGCTCCCAAAGGTAGCGGCTGCCCTTCAAGGCGTTCTGCATCACCACCGGACGCAGGGCAAACTCGTTTTCCAACCGGCGCAGCGCCCGGTCAAAGCGCACCCGGTTCTCCGCATCCCCGGCAATGCCGCTGGATGGACAGACAATAGCCACCCGATCCCCCGGCCGCAGCCGCGGGGGCTTTATCAGCGGTTTCATCCTTCTCCCTCCCCTTTTTGCTCCATCATATCTTCCATGGGTACAAATCCGCAGGCGGCGTACAGCGCCCGCCCCTGCTGCGAGCTGTCTAAAAAGACGCGGCCCGCCCCGTAGGCCCTGGCCCGGCCGGTCAGGTATTCCACCACCCAGGCCCCCAGGCCCCTGCGGCGGTGCGCTTGCCTTGTATAAATGTTCATCAAATACCCGCACCGCCCCGTGGGGTTATCCGGCAGGGGCATCTCCTCGTACAGGCAAACCCCGCCGCAGGCCGCCATCTCCCCATCCCGGAAGATCATGCAGGCCTCGTGCCCCCCTGCGGGCAAAAAGCGGATATAGTACGCCCGGTTGGCCTGGGCCAGCGCCTCCATATCGTATTGCTCCGGCAGCGCAAATACCGCGCGCAGCACCTCGACGCGGGCCTGCACCAAAACCTCTAAGTCCTCTATGCCGCAGCGGTACAGCGTATACTCTCCCCGGCGCGCGATTGGCTCCATGCCCTACACCGCCCCTTCTTTGAGCACCACCGGCAGGGCCCTGCGGTCCACCTTGCCGCCGCTGGTCTTGGGGAAGCTCTCCATCTTCACAAAAAACTCCGGCACCATGTACGCAGGCAGGTAGCGGCCCAGGTAGGCCCGCACTTCTTTCAGGCGCAGCGCGCCCTCGGTCAGCAGATAGGCCGTCAGGTAGCTTAGGCCCTGCTCGTCCAGGGCGCTTTCCACCACCGCCTGTTCGATCCCGGGGCAGCGGTTCAGTACGTTTTCCACCTCCATAGGCTCTACCCGCTTGCCCAGGATCATCACCTGCTGGTCCTTGCGCTCTAAAAAGGCCAGCTCCCCGTCGGGTAACACCCGCCCCAGGTCGCCGGAGCGGTACAGCCGCTCCCCGGTTTCCGGGTCACGGGCAAAGTGCGCGGCGTTTTCCGCGCTGTTTTTCAGATAGCCCAGGCTCACGCCCCCGCCGTAAATGCAGATCTCCCCTACCTGCCCCTGCGGCACCGGGCGCAGGCTTTCGTCCAGCACGCGCACCCGCGCGCCGGTCACCGCCCGCCCTACGGGGAACGTGCCGTCGGCCAGGGCGCTTGCCGGCCCGCAGCGAAAATAGGTGGCGCACACCGTGGTCTCCGAGGGGCCGTAGGTATTGTACACTGCTACCCGCCCCAGCAGGTTTTTCACGTATTCATAGCGCAGCACGTCCCCGCCGCTGATCAATAGCCGCAGCTTCCCGGGCAGCTTGTCCAGGTGGTTAAAGCGTATCATAAGGTAGGGGAAGCCGCTGACCATCGTAACGTCATGGCGCTTAATAAAGGCCAGCAGCTTATCAAAGTCCCCGCGCGCGCCCGCGTCCACAATGGCCAGCGCCCCGCCCGAGAGCAGGATGGGGAACACTTCCTCCACAAAAATATCAAACGTGCATACCGAGTTTTGCAGCATTACGTCCCCCGGGCCGGGGTGAAACTCGTTTTGGAAGGCCCGCACGTAATGGCAAAGGTTGCGGTGGGCCACCGTCACCCCCTTGGGGAAGCCCGTGGTGCCGGAGGTGTACAGCACATAGGCCGGCGCCTCCGGGTCGATCTGCTGGGGCAGTGCGCCCGCTTGCGCCTGCATATCTCCTGCAAACAGGGTATGCGGGCCGCCGTCAAACAGCCCCCGGTAACGGCACTGGGTCACCACCAGGTCCGCTTCCGCCTGCCCCAGGATGTAGCCGATCCGCTCGGGCGGGAAATCCGGCTCGATGGGCACATAGCCCTTGCCCGCCATCAGCGCGCCCAGTATCGCGGCGATCATGTCCGCCCCATGGTCCATCACGATGCCCACGAACCGCCCCTGGGAGCGGGCGGCGATCCGCCCGGCAAATTCCTGCGCCCGCGCCTGCAGCTGCGCATAGCTCAGCGTCCGCCCATCCTCGATAATGGCTGCGCGCCCGCTGTTGACCCTGGCCGCCCTGCTAAACGCCGTTACGATGTCCGTCCCAATCTCCATTCTTTCCATTGCCCGTGCCATCCCTTTCCCGTGGTTCCGTCCTTAACCGCCTTTGCTCATGGGTTCTCCAACACATCCTGTATCAGCGCCACAGCCTTTTCCAGCCCGTTTTCCGCCCGCATCTTCCGGGATAGCGCTGCGGCCCGTCCGGCCAGCGCCTCCCGCTGATCCTTTACCTGCTCCAGGGCACGGGTCAGGCGCTGCTCGCTCAGCGCATCCGCCCGGACCGGCTCCACCCCCACGCCCAGCTCGTACAGGCGCTGTGCAAAGGCAAACTGATCCAGCACGTGCGGCACCGGCACGCTGGGCGCGCCGTACAGCATGGCCGCGGCGCTGGTGCCAAAGCCGCAGTGATGGATCACGCACCCGCCCTGCCGGAACAGCCAGCTATGGGGCACCGCCCCGCAGGATAGCATCGTCCCGGGCAGCTCATACCCTTCAAGGCTCTTGTTAAAGCCCTGGATCACCGCGCGCATGCCGGCATTTTGCAGGGCGCGCACAAAAAGGTCCAGCTTTTCCCGCTCCTGCCTGCTCTCAAAGGCCATGGCCCCCAGCGCCAGTATGGCCGGCGGCTCGCCCGCCTCCAAAAAGGCGCGCAGCGCCTCGGGCGGCTGGTAGCCCTCATCCTCATGGTACCAATACCCTACGATCTGGTTGCGCCCGTCCCAATAGGGGTTGGCTTGAACCACGTAGCGGCTGATGGGGATCAGGTTCAGCCGGGGCGACATCACCTCGTCCATAGAGCTTACCCACCACAGCCCGTACAGCTTGCGTATCTTATTGTAGGGCCTGGCCATCTGCCGGCCGATCAGGGCGTCTATCGCCCGGCCCCCCGGGCCTCGCGGCCTGCCGGGCTGGGCGATCATCTCGGTCTGCAGCGTCACGTTTACCGTGGGCAGCCCCAGCGCCTCGGCCTCGGTGGCGCCCATCTGGCTGTGAGAAACCACGATCAGGTCTTTATCCCTGCAAGATGCGTAAATATCCCCCGATGCATTTTTGATGATCTGAAAGACGAAATTCATGGTTTTGAGCATGCTGGTCATGGGGCTCTTGCTCCTGCCCCGGATGGCGGCCGCCTCCTGCTGGATGTCGATATCCGGCCCGATGGGGGCAAACCCGATCCCAGCCGCCCGCACCAGCCCCTCCCAACAGGGGTGCGTGCCCAGCGTAACGCCCATGCCCGCCTCGGTCAGCGCGCGGCCCAGTTCCAGATAGGGCTGCACATCTCCCCGCGTGCCCATGGTAAAAATTGCGATCTGCCGCATTGCTTTTTCCTTTGCCGGATGCGTGCCGGCCCTTTTCCCCGCGGCCGGACATATCCTTCTTTTTTACTAGGATAACACATTTTACCGCATCTGTCGCGTCTATAAAAAGGAAAAATCTTTCTTTAAACCGGCTGCCCTTCTCCCTCCGGGTAGCGCAGCCGCTGCTGCGTCAGCGCCAGCAATCCCCGCAGGTAGTCCGCCCGGTTATCCGCCCGGTAGACCAGCGCGGGCATGTGCCCCTCCGGAATGTAAGCTTCGCAGGCCGCCCGCACCGCCTCAAGGTCCGCCTGGGCCACTCCAGCGCCGGAGACCGTTACCACCGCGGGGTTCACCACCGCCACGATGGCGGCGATCACAAAGCTCGCCGCCGCGATCTTGCCCGCCGCGTCCTCTAAATCGCTCAGCATCTTCTTCAGTCCGCCGGGATAGGGCAGGCAGCCCACCTCCCCCGCCAGGTGGGTGGAGCCCGAGATCACCTTGCCTTCTACCACGATGCCGCAGCCCGGCCCGAACCCGGCCCCGCCCTGGGGGAATATCAGGTAGGCGTTGGTGTCCCCCGCGGGCAGCGCGGCGCTCTGGTGGTAGCCATAGGCGCAGCAGTTCATATCGTTGCACAGCTCAACAGCCGCGCCAAAGCGCTTCTCCCAATCCCCGCCAAGGTCCAGGCCCTGCAGCTCCACAAGGTCACAGGAGAGCACCCGCCCCTGGGCCACCACGCCGGGCAGGCCAACGCCTATGGCGCGGATGTCCGGAAAGGCCTCCAGCGCCTGAGCGATCAGCCCCTCAATCCCATCGCGCACCGGGCTTTCCAGCTGCGCCTCCCCGGCCTTGACCGTCTGCCCAAGCGCGTCGCATATCGTATAGCCGGCCCTTGCTTTTTCCCCTGCGCCGCCCGCTTCGCAGGCCAGGCAAAGGGTGTGGTAGTAGTCCGCGTTATACTGAAAGCGCCTGGCCGGCCGCCCGCCGCTGGGCCTGTCCGCGGATAGTTCTATAACCTCGCCCTTTTCCAGCATCACGCTAAGCAGGTTCCCGCAGGTGGCCACGCTCAACCCCGTCTGCTCGGCCAGCGTATTTTTCGTTCCCCAGGCCATGGTCTTTAGCGTATCGCGTATCAGTTGCAGGTTGCGCAAGCGCACCTGCGCGTTATTGCTGCTGCGGCCCATCGTTCAACCTCCGGCTTTCAATAAATATTATCTAAAGTCAGTATAGCCTTCGCCCCTCAGCTTGTCAAACCGGGCTATCGCCCTTTTTACCGCGCGCTGCGTTAGATATTCATCACGCATTCGCGCCCGCTATGGGCTTTGCTCTTTCACCTCTTGTAAGCTGAGCTATCGCCCCTTTAACCGCGCGCTGCGTTAGATATTCATCACGCATTCGCGCCCGCTATGGGCTTTGCTCTTTCACCTCTTGTAAGCTAGGCTATCGCCCCTTTTTCCCGCTCAAACTTTGGATGTTCCCCACGCATTCGCGCCCGCTATGGGCTTTGCTCTTTCACCTCTTGTAAGCTAGGCTATCGCCCTTTTTACCGCTCGCTGCGTTAGATATTCATCACGCATTCGCGCCCGCCATGGGCTTATTTCACCTCTTGTAAGCTGAGCTATCGCCCCTTTTTACCGCTCAGCGCTTTGGATGTTCATCACGCATTCGCGCCCGCTATGGGCCTAACCTCTTTGTCATTCCGAGCCTGGGCGAGGAATCTCCTTGCAACCGCTTACCCATGCCCGCACCGCCCCGCATCGGTAAAGCCCCGCTCCCTGCCAGATAAATCTTTTATCCGCCTTCCCCTCCCTTTTGGCCCGGCCTGCACTAAGTCTATACATCCGCACCTGTCCTATATAAAAATATAGAAACCAAAAGCCTCCCGAGGGTGCGGGAGGCTTTTGGTATGAGAGAGGGGTATGTACAAATAAAACGTTGTTGGTAATGTTAGGTTGTCTGTTGCTCTTTCTCTGCTGCAAATATAGAATACCCACTTTTCGTGAACGGGATACATCCAATCTATGAATAATCCATGAATTTTTGGTATCAAAAAAGTAAATGCCGCCTCGGCACGCGCGATCTGCGCCCCCGCCCCTTTCCTTTTGGGCCGCCGGGGTGGTAAAATAAAACAGAGCCGCACCTTAAGCGGCCCATAGCGATTAACGTATTGATGAAAGGGCGATTTTGATTATGAAAAGCATTGGTATCATTGGTCTTGGCTCCATGGGCGGCATGATGCTGGACCGTTTCATCGCAGGCGGCACGCCCGCGGGCAACATCTGCGCCGCAACGCATAACCCCCAAAAGCTGGCGCAGTTTGCCGCCCGCTATCCCGGCCTTAAGACCGGCAGCAACCTGGAGGCCGCCAAAAGCGATATCGTCTTTATCTGCGTGGAACCCGGCCAGTTTAAAGACGTGCTGCTGGAGATCCTCCCCGCCCTTAGCGAGAGCAGCCACATCGGCAACATCGCCAGCACCGTGACCATCGCCAATGTGGAGAGCCTGATCCCCTGCAAGGTGACCAAGCTCGTGCCTACCATCACCAGCAAGGTGGGCCGCGGCGTCACCCTGGTCAGCTATAACGATAAGATCACCCCCCAGGACAAGCAGGATATAAGCGGGCTGTTTGCCGCCTTTGGCGAGCTGCAGGAGCTCCCCGAAGGGGACCTGGCCTACGCTACGGAGCTGACCAGCTGCGGCCCGGGGCTTTACGCCTACATCCTGGGGCAGATCGCCAGCGCCGCGCAAAAGTATACCGATACGGTGGGCGAGGCGGAGATCCGCCGCTGGCTGATGGAGACCTTTGCCGGCACCATCGCCCTGGCCGAGGCTACGGATATGACCTTTGATGAGATCGTAAGCGGCGTGGCCACCCGCGGCGGCATCACCGAGGAGGGCGTGCGCGCCATGGCCGATATGAACTTAAACGCCGTGTTTGACGCCATGTTCCGCCGCACGCTGGAAAAGCGCGCCCGCAACGAGGAAAAGACCAACAGCATGTATGAGGCGCCCAAGCAATAGATTGCCTGTTAAAACAACAATGCAGTGAAAGCTCATCTTTCCGCCATCTATACTTCATTTTGTCTGCCTATGATAGCTTGGTTTTTAAAAAAACGGCGGCACCGTCCAATCGAGACGATGCCGCCGTTACTACTTTGTACCGCCGTATACGCTTTTACGCTCTCTTCTTTTTCAGCAAAAGGGAAACCCCCGCAACGCCTGCCGACAAAACCAATGCCAGGGACAGCCACAAGGCAGCGTTATGGTCATCCTCCCCAGTTTTCGGTACCGCCGTCGTGGTCGTTTCTTCTGTATTGCCGCTAGGCTGCGCAGAAGGCGTGGGCTCTGCCGGCACAGCCACCGTCTTCTTCTCTAATTTCAAAATAGCCTCTTCTATGGCTTGCGCCATTGCGTCAACTTCATCCTGCTCTGTGCTGTATTTACCGCGAACTACAGCGTTTATAGCAGCCTCAACTTTTGAAAAATCAATATAATCTTCTTTGTTTAGGGCATTGGCTTTGGCGATCGCCTCATCCACCTTAGAATAGTCGGCGCCATGCATGATCGTAACCGTTGCCGAAACATCCTCTTCCAGCGCAGAATAGTTCACCGCATCAGCGGTTACATTTGCAGAGAAAACTGCTTCCTGCGCCTTCGCATCGTCTGCTAAAACAAACACAGCTGTATACTCATTGCCATTTTGTTTGAGGCTCTCCCCCTCTTTTAAAGTGGCATTCACCGCATCAATGCGAATCTGATCTGCCGTTGGCAACCCTTCAGGGTATCCAAAGTCATTGGCAATCTTAACCGTTATGCTGATTTCTGATCCTCCCATTCCCGATGGATCAGCTACTGTAACGGATAAATCCGGCAGTGCTTTTTCGATAATGACATTGCTTGCAATATTGTTCATAACCTCCGGCGCAGAGTAAAAATCATATATAGGATAACCTGGATATTCGATTTCCGGATGCCTTTCCTTTAGGACAATATTTCTGATCTCCGCTATTACGTTATAGGTACCAGCGTTAGGAGAAGAAAGCGTTCCCTCCGCGTCTGCGGAAAGCCTTTCGTAATCTTCATCAGAAACTTCAGCTGCAGAAGCAAAATACATATCCGTTATTTTTACCTTTGTGGTGCCATCATAGGTTCGGCTCTCGGCTATGGCGGATGTCGTCGCCTGCCCAGCAAAAGCAGTGAGCGAAAAAGAGCCGTTCATCAACACCGCAGCCAAGAAAACAGCTAGGACACGTTTTACTTTAAACTTCATCGTTCTTCTCCCTTCTTATGCAAATAATACCTATCCATTTGCAATATTAGTATACCATATAGTAGGTATATTCATTGACTTACTTTTGGAAAATGCCCTTTAATGGACGATTGAGCCTCAGCGCCTTATCAGCAATTACGCCATCCTATTCGCACAAAAAAGGCAGGCTCTTTGCTCGCCTGCCTTTTTATCGATCTCTGCGTTCATTCCTCTTTATGCCTTCAAGCCCCTACATCAGCTTGGCCATCTCGCTTTGCAGGTGGCGGATGATCTTTTTCTCCAGCCGGGAGATGTAGGATTGGGAGATGCCTAAAAGATCGGCCACCTCCTTTTGGGTGCGCTCCTTGCCGTTTTCCATGCCAAAGCGCAGCTTCATGATCCGCTTTTCCCGGGGCGGCAGGTTGTTAATCGCCTCGCTGATCAGCGTGCGGTCCACTTCCTCCTCCAGCATCCGGGTCACCAGGTCCGGCTCGGTGCCCAAAACGTCGCTGAGCAGCAGCTCGTTGCCGTCCCAGTCGGCGTTCAGCGGCTCATCCAGCGATACCTCCATGCGCACCCGGCCGTTGCGCCGCAAAAACATCAAAATCTCGTTTTCAATGCAGCGCGAGGCATAGGTGGCCAGCTTGATCTTTTTGCTGGCGTCAAAGGTGTTCACCGCCTTGATCAGGCCAATGGTGCCAATGGAGATCAGGTCCTCAATATTGATGCCGGTGTTCTCAAATTTTTTGGCGATGTACACCACCAGCCGCAGGTTGTGCTCGATCAGCGTGGCCCGCACCTGCGGGTCCCCCTCGTGCAGCACGCTGACCAGCTCGCGCTCCTGCTCGGGCTTGAGCGGCGAGGGCAGCGCCTCGCTCCCGCCGATGTAGTGCACTTCCCCGCCATCGGGTGTAAACCATTTTTGCATCAGCCGCCGCAGCGCCCGGCGGATCTCCTCCCATGTCATCCCCACTTGATTTTTCATGTTCGCTTCCCCCTCTTTGCAGCGTTATCGTTTTGTCTTCGGATGCCTGTGCCCCCGCCAGTACGTCCGGCGGCATCAGCGCCTGGAACCGGTCGCCGGTGCAAAGCTCCCCGGCATAATACGCCAGGTAGACCCCCGCCGGGCTAAACTGCCCCTGCGGGCCCTGGATGGCGATCCGCTCCGCCCGCCAGGCCTTTAGATATCCCGCGTCCCGCCCTACCGAGCGGAAGGGCACGTACCGCGCCCGTGCCGCGTTTTCATCAAAGCTTTGCGGCCATGCGCTTTTTTGTACCACCATCACCGGCAGCCCGCTTTGCGCCTCGCGCAGCGTGCACCCGGTATCCAGCAATGCTGTAAAGGCCATCTCCCCGGCCGGGCCTGTGGCCCGCACCTTGTACAGGTAGTGTTTCTGGGCCGCGCCCCCGGCAAAGTACGAATAGATCGCCCGTATCCCGTAGGTCACAAAAATGCCGCTGGCCGCCAGCAGCCCCACCGGGAAGCCCTGCACCACGATGGCCCCATTTTGCAGGTAAGCCTCCTTGCCCAGGAAAAAGAACAGCCCCAGCGCCGCGCCCCCCAGCAAAAAAGTCACCAGGTAATAGGCCGCCAATTGTACGGCCTTGCGCTTAACCCCGCGAAAGCCGAAGGCCAGGCCGATCAGCAGGTAGCTTACCGCCAGCTTGCCTACCACCCCCGTCAGCGCCGGCAGGTATAGCGCGGCAATGGCGATGCCCGCCCCGCACAGGGCCGAGAGCGCCACCCGCCACCGCTTAAACTTCAGCCGCAGCGCCACTGCCGTCAGGTACAGGATCAGTACGTTCATCAGGGCATTATCCAGCAGCAATGTTTCCACATACGCCACCATACATAACGCCCCCCATACTGTTATACCTATGCACCGCAGGGATATTATACGTCTATCCACCCTGCAAAAACTGTCTAACCAGGGACGTAGTCCCTCTTAACCGCATTGGCTTTTGTCCTTATCACTTCCGTTCATTCCCGTATTACACGCTCCCCCTTGCCCTGCCTTTATCCATCCAGGGGGTGTAACCCCTCTTAACCGCATTGGCTTTTGTCCTTATCACTTCCGTCTATTCCCGTACTACACGTTCCCCCCTTGCCCTGCCTTTATCCATCCAGGGGTGTAACCTCCCCCCCCTAAACCAAACAGGCTCTTACCTTTATCCCTTTCGCTCCCACTCTCTGCCCCACTTTTGTCATCCAGAGCGCAGCCCAAAGGGCGCAGCGAAGGATCTCCGGCATCGTTTCTCCGCCGGGTGTCTCCACAAACTACCCGCCCATATCGTTTTCGCCGCGTCCGCTCATACTGCGGTATCGCCTGCACCCTTTGCCTTGTTCCCCTTTTTTTCTTCCGGGTACTGGCGTTTCCCGTTCTGATTGTGCTATGCTAAACCCATAAATAAGGTAGACAGGCTGTAAATCCGTCAGCCCGTCATCGACCAGATTCATCAAAGGGGGAAAAGAAAAATGGCACTTGTCACCATGAACTTTGAAAGCCAGTATCTGATGGTCAACCATGAGATCAGCGTGATCCTGCCGGATAAGCCGCGGGAACAATCCCCAGCCGATTTCTACGGCAGCGGCAAAAAATACCCGGTGCTCTGGCTGCTGCACGGCACCTTTGGGGACCACAGCGATTGGGTGCGCAAAAGCAACATTGAGCTGTACGCCTGCGAGAACGATATCATCGTGGTCATGCTCAGCGCCCTCAACAGCGATTATTGGAATTGGCCGGGCTTTGGCACCGGCTACAACGCCTGGGATTATCTGACCGAGGAGCTGATGCCGCTGATCTATAACTGGTTCCCGGCCTCGGACAAGCGGGAGGATAACTTTATCGCCGGTCTTTCCATGGGCGGCATGGGCACCATTCAATACGCCTGCGCCCTGCACGATCGGTTCGCGGCGGCCGCGGTACTCAGCTGGGCGCCTATCGACCTGCGCGCCCGCCTGAAGGAGGGCAAGCTGCCCGATTCTCCGCGCGAGGCCAACCGCATCGCTTCCCTGGGTGGGGTGGAGAACTACCTGGCCAGCGACATTAACGTATGGGATAAGCTGCCCGGGCTGATCGAAAAGGGCGTGCTGCCCCGGCTGTACTTCGCCATCGGTCAGGACGATTTCCTTTACGAAAACTTCGTGGCCTTCCGGGCCTATGCCGAAAAGATCGGCCTTGACGCCGCCTTTGAGGAATATCCCGGTTACCAGCACGAGTGGCGCTTTTGGGACTTGACCATCCAGCGAGCGCTCAAGTTCTTCGGCTTTGAATCTCGGGACGGGGGCAATCCCTTTTAATGTAGACCTTTTAAACGCAGGCAGGGCGGAAAAACCGCCCTGCCTTTGCCTACCCCGTAGACCGGCGCTGGGAAACTGGTATAATGTCCTTATACTGCATAAAGGGGGGATGTGCGATGGAACTGCGCGTACTGAAATACTTTCTGGCCGTGGCCCGGGAGGAGAATATTACCCGAGCCGCCGCGCTGCTGCACGTGACCCAGCCCACCCTCTCGCGCCAGCTGATGCAGCTGGAGGCGGAGCTGGGGGTCAAGCTGTTTCGCCGCAGCCGTCACAGCATCGTATTGACGCCCGAGGGGCTGCTTCTGCGGCGGCGCGCGCAGGAGATCGTCGATCTGGCGGGCAAGGCGGAGCGGGAGCTGGCCGGGGGTGACGCGCCGCTTACGGGCGAGGTGGCCATCGGCTGCGGCGAGACCCGGAATATGGAGGCTCTTGCCCGGATGATCGCCGCCTTTCAAACCCGGTATCCGGATGTGCGGTTTGATATTTATACCGCCGTGGCCGACGATGTGAAAGAGCGCATCGCCAACGGCACGCTGGATATGGGGCTGCTGGTGGAGCCGGTGGAATTTGACGCTTACAATTATGTGCGCATGCCCCTGCGGGAGCGCTGGTGCGTGCTGATGCGCAGCGACGCGCCCCTGGCCCAAAAGGCCTGTATCGCCCCGGCGGACCTGGCCGGCCAGCGCGTCATCATTCCCGGGCGCCCCTCTGTGCGCAACGAGCTGGAGCACTGGCTGGGGGATGCGTACGATTCTGTCCGCGTGGTCGCCACCTGTAACCTTTCTTACAGCAACCGCGCCATCCTGGTAGCCAACGGCATGGGCCTGTCCTTGACGCATGAATTCGATAATGGGGATAGCCGGCTGTGCCTGCGCCCCATAACGCCGGAGCTGGCCAATACCAGCGTACTGGTCTGGCCTAAAGATCAGGCGCTCTCCCCCGCGGTCTCCCGGTTCGTGGCCCATATTAAAAATACTTTACAGGCATAATCGCACATGCAATATAAGTATTAGACATTTTTATTTTCTCATTATACAATGCAGGTGTTCTAAAAAGTGCCTGCGCTGCATCCGCGCGGGCATTGCAAAAATCTTTCCGTAAAAAGGAGGGGTTCAGGATGCCTCAAACCGTTTCGTCCTCGCCTCGCCCCGACGCAGCGGCCCGCCGAGCGGCAAGCGCGTGGCAGCCGCAGGCCCCCGCAAGCATTTCGCAGGTCTGCCAGCGCTATTCTATCTCCAAGGATACTCTGCGCTATTATGAGCGGGCGGGCGTTCTCCCCCCGGCGGCGCGCACGCCGGGCGGCCGGCGCGTCTATGATGAGGCGGCCTGCCGCAATATCGAATTCGTGCTTTCCATGCGGGCGCTGGGCGTGCGCATCGATACCCTGGTGCAATATCGCCGGATGCTATCCTCGGGCCAGGCGCCCGCGCAGGCCCGGCGCGCCATCCTGTTGCGCACGCGCGCCCAAATGCTGGACGCCATATGCGATGCGCAGGAAAAGTTGCGCCGTATCGATCAAATGGCCATCTGATTTTTTTATCTCATCAGTCAGCATATAACGGAACAGGAGTTGGTTTTGGGCATGCAGCAGGAACGGCTTTTTACCCCCAGACAGTTGCGGCTTTTGGTCCTCCCGTTGATCGTGGAACTGGCGCTCAAGCTGGTCGTGGGCATGGTGGACTCCGTCATGGTGGCCAGCGCGGGCGAGGCGGCGGTCTCCGGCGTATCGCTGGTGGATACGGTGATGCAGTTGGTGATCTATGTGTTCGCGGCCATGGCCTCGGGCGGCGCCGTTGTGGCCGGGCAGTATCTGGGCAGCGGCAATGGCGAAAAGGCGCGCCGGGCTGCGGATGAACTGATGTGGCTGAATATGGCCCTCTCGCTGGTCATCATGCTGGCGGTGCTGCTGGCCTCCCGGTGGATCGTGGGCAGCCTCTTTGGGCAGATCGAGGCGCAGGTGGCCTATCACGCCAGCGGCTATCTATTTTACGTGGCGCTGTCCATCCCCGCCATCGCCATCTTTGAGGCGGGCACGGCCATCTACCGTACCATGGGCAATGCCCGGGTCACCATGAAGCTCTCCCTGCTCATGAACGCCATCAACTGCGCCGGCAACGCCGCGCTGATCTACGGCCTTTCCATGGGCGCGGTGGGCGCGGCCATCGCCACGCTGGCCGCCCGCTGGGTGGCGGCGGTCATCGTGGTGGGGCTGTTGCTCAACCAAAAGCTGGAACTGCACCTTTTCAAGTCCCTCCGCCACCGGTTCGACCTGGCGCTGAGCCGGCAGATCATGTCCGTAGGCGTGCCCGGCGGCGTGGAAAACGGCATCTTCCAGCTGGGCAAGATCGTCCTGCTCAACCTGACCGCCACCTTCGGCACCTCTGCCATCACGGCCAACGCCATCACCCAGACCCTGGCCTCCATCCAGGTCATCCCCGGTAGCGCCATCTCCCTGGCCATGGTCACCATCATCGCCCGCTGTGTGGGCGCCAAAGACTATGCCCAGGCCCGTTATTACAATAAACGGCTGCTGATGACCGCTTACATCTCCCTGGCCGCGCTGAGCGGGGCCATCTACCTTTGCCTGCCCTGGATCCTCTCGCTGTATCACCTGTCCCCCGCCACCGCGCAGTTGACGGGCGATATGGTCTTGTGGCACACCCTAGGCGCCGCGCTGATCTGGCCCCTGGCCTTTGACCTGCCCTCTTCCCTGCGCGCGGCCGGGGATGTCAAGTTCCCCATGCTGATCTCTATCCTGTCCATGTGGGCCTTCCGCTTTGGCGGCGCGTATCTATTGGCCTATCCCTTGGGCATGGGGGCGGTGGGGGTCTGGGCCGCCATGGCCCTGCTGGACTGGGGCTTCCGCGCGGTCATCTACTGTCTGCGGTGGCGGGGCGGCAAGTGGCAGCGTATGCGGGTGATCTAAGCGCGCCCCTCCTCTTCCCTTTGGCCGGTTTAGCGTACGGCACAAAAAAAGGGCCGGCTTTTGCCGGCCCTAAGGGCTTAGGAATATTGCACAAGGTCTTTGTACCTTTACAACCCCATCACATTGTGGATATACTCGCGGGAGACCAGCGCGCTTTTGTAGTTGCACACCAGCGGCTTATCCAGCTCCACGCACAGCACCCCGTCGTATCCGCCCTCCTTGAGCACCCGATAGACGCCCCGGAAGTCCACCGTCCCTAGGCCCAGCGCGCAAAAGCGGTTCATGGGCCACTCGGGCGAGTTGTTCACATCCGGGTCCACATCCTTGAGGTGGACGTACCCGATGCGGGGCAGGTATTTTTTAAAGGCCTCCACCGCGTCCATCCCCGCCAGGGTGGTATGGGCGGTATCCGGGCACAGCCACACGTATGCCGGGTCCGTATTGGCCAGGAAGATGTCGATCTGCTCCTCGGTATACACCGGGGTCGCCGCGTGGGGATGGAACACCGCCACGCACCCGTTCTCCTTGCACAGCTTGCCGATGCGGTTGGAAAGCTCCGCATACGCCTTGATCGTGGCCTCGTCGGTGGGCCGGTCAAAGGGGGCGTCCTTCCACATCACGCCCTGGAGGTTCAGGTAGGTCGCGCCAATCTTCTTCATAAAATCGATGTACTCGCCCGCCTTTTTGTAATCCTCCTCCGGGTCGGTGGAGAAGTGCTCGTACAGGTTCACCATCTCCAGGCCGTATTTGTCCAGCAGCCCCTTCACTTCTTCGGCGTTATTGTCAAAATACTTGGTGATAAAGGCAAAGTTCTCCACCGAGTCGTACCCGATGTCCGCCACCTCTTTTAAAAACTGCTCAAACTCGTACTTGTAGTTGTCCTGATGGTTGACCAGCCACGTCCACCCCGTATAAGCTACTTTCATCTTCTCTTTTCCCCTTTTCTTTTCCGCTCCTATTATGGAGCTTTTTATCGTTTTCGCCCGCCATGGGCCTTTATCTGCTTTTTTCCGCTCTTGCCACCCTGCTCTCGTCATTCGAGGAATCTTGGACGGCGCTTCTAGCCTGCGCTTTTTCACACGCCGCTTCCCGCACGTTCCTCCGAGCTGCTTGCCGCCCCTGTCATCCCAAGTCCATCGGCGAGGGAGCTTAGGCGTCACCTCTGGGCCATGCTTTTCCGCATTTCCCGCGGCTTACAGCTTTCTCTGCCAAGCGCCGTGCGCCCTCAATCCAACACGCCGGTTAAGGGACTGTTCACCATGGGCTTTTGCCGCTCAAAGCGGGATTCGATCTCCACCTTCGCCCCCGCGTCGCTGCTGCGGGCAAAGGCCGTCATCACTTCCAACACGTGGTAGGTCTGCTTGTAGCTGGCTCGGGGCACGCGCCCGGTGACAATGGCCTTGGCCATATCCGCCAGCCCCAGCGCCCGGCTGTTCTCGGGATACGGGAAGGTCAGCGGCATCTCCAGATAGCGCTTCTCCTCCGGCCGGTACAGCTGGATCGGGCCGCCAAAGTAGTTGGGATCGGGCACGATCAGGGTGCCTTCCGAGCCGTACACCTCAAAGCGCGCCTGGGTGGGGTAGTGTACGTCAAACGTGGTGGTAATGGTCCCCACCGCGCCGGAGTCAAACTCCATCATCCCCAATATATGGGTGGGCACCTCCACCTGCACCACCTTGCCAAACTTGGGCGCACTGGTGATGGTGCGCGTGGGGAAGGACTTGCGCGTCAGCCCCGTCACGGTCTTGACCCCGCCCAGCAGGTTGATCAGCGCCGTGATATAGTACGGGCCCATGTCCATCATGGGGCCGCCGCCGAATTCGTAATAAAACTCCGGGTCCGGGTGCCAGCTCTCGTGGCCGTGGCAGATCATAAACGCCGCCGCGCCGATGGGCCGGCCGATGTACCCGTCGTCGATCAGCTTGCGGCAGGTCTGTATCCCCGCGCCCAAAAAGGTATCCGGCGCGCCGCCCAGCATCAATCCCTTTTCCTGCGCCAGGGCCACCAGCTTTTTGCCATCCTCCAGGGTGGCGGCCAGCGGCTTTTCGCTGTAGACGTGCTTGCCGGCCTTGAGCGCCTCGCTGGAAACGCCGTAATGCTCGTTTGGCCGGGTCAGGTTGAGCACGATGTCGATCTCCGGGTCCGCAAACAGCTCGTGCATGGTGTCGTATATCTTGGGCACGCCGTACTCCGCCTGGGCCTTTTCGGCCTTTTCGCGGATCAGGTCGCACACCGCCACCAGCTCAATCTCCTTAAACATCCCCGTGATGTTCTTTAGGTAGATGCCGCTGATGTCCCCCACGCCCACCATGCCGATCTTTACTTTCTGCATCTTTTTCTAGCTCCCCCTTCCATTGGCGCTAACCGCATATGCGGTGCGAATGGTCTTTATCTTGATTGTATCACGCTTTACTTCTGTGTACAGGACGGTTAGAATAAAAATATAGACAATTATTGCGCACTTGAGAGGGGGTCTTATCCTGTGGTTCCCACCTATGAAAACCGCCCGGAGGATCTGGACGTTTACGAGAACCGTACGCTCACCTTTCCGCCCCATCTGCATGAGGGCGTAGAGCTTTTTTACGTGGAATCCGGCGCCATCACCGTCACCTGCGCCGGGTGCACGCACACGCTTTATCCGGGGTGGATGGCGGTCATCTTCCCCAATGCCATCCATTCGTACGTAACCGATGCGGACGAGAAAAATGGACATTTCCTCTTTGCCATCTGCCATCCCCGCCTGGCCGGGGAGGCGCTGCGCACCCTCACCCGCCTTGAGCCGGAGGACCCCTTTTTGCCCCCGGAAGCCGTGCATCCGGATATGGTGTACGCGCTGCGCGCCCTGCGCGCCCAAAGCCGCGGGGAGCGTTCCCCCGCCGTGTGCGCGGCGCTCACCCAGCTGATCCTGGCGCACGCCTTTGCACAGCTGTCCCTGCGCCGCCCCTTAGAGAGCGCGCCCTACGACCTGACCGCCCGCGCCATCGCCTATATCAACCAAAACATCGCAAAGCCCCTTACCCTGGGGCAGGTCGCCCAGGCCGTAGGCTCCAGCAAGTACTACCTCTCCCGCCTTTTTTCCCAAAAGCTGGGCATGGGCTTTAGCGATTATGTGGGTAGCCTCCGGGTGCGCCAGGCCCAGGGCCTGCTGCGCGCTACCGACCGGAAGATCGCCCAGATCGCCCTGGACTGCGGTTTTGAAAACCAGCGCACCTTTAACCGCACCTTTCTGCGCCACTGTTCTATGACCCCCCGCGCCTACCGCGAGCGGCAGGGGTAGGGCCGCTCTCCCCAATGCCGGATCTGTTTCACCCTTGCGCCTCCACATTTCTACAGATAGGGTGCGGGCCGGTATTTGCGCATTGCGCCCGCCACCAGTTTATGGTATCTTTACCTTGGAAGCAATTTTTGTTTATAAACAGGCTGCAATTATCGGCAGCGTTTGCGCACAAATGAAGGAGGAGAACGGTTTTTATGGAGAATTTTGGTTTTTACAGCCCCACGTATTTTGCCTTTGGTAAGGGCATGGAGTCCTCGGCCGGGGATCTGGTCAAGCGCTTTGGCGGCAGCAAAGTGCTGATTCATTACGGCGGCGGTTCGGCCGTGCGCAGCGGCCTGATCGGCCGGGTAGAGGCCTCGCTCAAGGCCGCAGGCATCAGCTTTGTCTCCCTAGGCGGCGTCAAGCCCAACCCCCGCAGCGGCCTGGTGCGCGAGGGCATCGCCCTGTGCCGCAAAGAGGGCGTGGATTTCATCCTGGCCGTGGGCGGCGGCTCCACCATCGATTCTTCCAAGGCCATCGCCGCGGGCGTCCTGTACGATGGAGATTTCTGGGATTTCTACGAGGGCGGCGTGGCCATCGAAAAGGCCCTGCCTGTGGGCACAGTGCTGACCATCCCCGCCGCGGGCAGCGAGGGCTCGGGCGACAGTGTGGTCACCAATGAGGAGACCATGCACAAGCGCGGTACCGGCTCGGACGCGCTGCGGCCCCGCTTTTCCATCATGAATCCGGAACTGGTGTTCACCCTGCCCGCCTACCAGAGCGCCTGTGGCGCCACCGACATCATGGCCCACGTGTTTGAGCGCTACTTCACCAACACCAAAGAGGTGGAGATCACCGACCGGCTGTGCGAGGCCGTGCTGCTGACCATGATCCGCGAGACCCCCCGGGTGATTGCCGACAGCCACAACTACGATGCCCAGGCCAACGTGATGTGGGCCGGCATGGTGGCCCATAACAACCTTTGCGGCGTAGGCCGCGAGCAGGACTGGGCCAGCCATAATATCGAACATGAGCTTAGCGCCCTGTACGATTGCGCCCATGGCGCGGGCCTGGCGGTGATCTTCCCCGCCTGGATGAAATATGTCTACAAGCACGATGTGAACCGCTTTGCCAACCTGGCCGTGCGGGTCTGGGGCTGTCAGATGGATGAGCAGAATCCTGAAAAGACGGCGCTAGCGGGCATCGCGGCCCTGGAGAAATTCCTCAAGTCCATCGGCATGCCGCTCTCCTTTGCCGAGATCGGCGCCAAGAAAGAGGATATCCCCCTGCTGGTCAAAACCCTGGGCGTCAGCGACGAGAACCCCCTGGGCGGCTTTGTCAAGCTGAACGCCAAGGACGTCACCGCCATCTACAACCTGGCGGCCGACCGGTAAGCCTCCGGCAAAGTTAAACCGAATAGATCAAAAAAGCCGTCTTCGCATTTTACAGCGGAGGCGGCCTTTTTATTTGTTTTTTTCTTGCGTTTCATGGCGTCATAATTGCGTCATTTCCACACAAAACCCTTCCCATCTCTTATAATCATCAGGTAGCGTAGTCGCAAATGTATGCGGAAAAAGCATCTTTATCCGGCAGCGCATCTCGATTACGATAGGATAGGAGGGATAAGACGATGCACGATAACTTTATACCCAAACCCTATCGCAAAAATCCAATCACCATCCGCATCCCGCCGGATAAGATCGAGCAGATCGATCAACTGGCGGCGCAATACGATATAAGCCGCAGCAGCCTGATCAACCAGTGTATCGATTATGGGCTTGATCACCTCCTGCGCGATCAGGATGATCGCGGGCCCGGGCCTTCGGGCGGGGTGTAAGCGTATGCCCTCGATCAAAGCCTGCGCCAATTATTTTTGCGTCTATAACGCCTCAAACCGCTGCACGTTGGAGCAGATCTCGCTGGACGTGCAGGGCGGCTGTGAGGATTGTATCTATATCACCCTGGCCGGATGGAAGCTAAAGCGCCTGCGCATCAAGACCCTTAAAGCGCTGGGCGGGCGGCGCTGATCCATAACGCAAAAGGCGCGCGGTCTCCCGCGCGCCTCCTCTTATCCCCGGCTATTCCAGTCCCAGCGCGTGCATCTGCTCATCCACGCTGGCCTCGCAGGCCTTCATGGCCTCCAGCGTCCTGGCGATCAGCTCGTCCAGCCCCCAGCCCAGCATCTCGGCCCCGTTTGCGATCACCTCGCGGGAGCAGCCCGCCGCAAAGCCCGCACTCTTGTACTTTTTCTTGACGGATTTGGGCTCCATGTCCTGCACGCTCTTGCTGGGCCGCATTTTTGCCGCCGCGCCGATCAGGCCGGTCAGCTCGTCGCAGGCGTACAGCACCTTTTCCATCTCCTGCTCCGGGGCTATATCCACCGTGAGGCCGTAGCCATGGCTGGCCGCCGCGCGGATCATTTCCTCGGGCAGCCCCGCTTCCCGCATCATCTCCTGGCCCTTGATGCAGTGCGCCTCCGGGTACAGCTCAAAATCCAGGTCGTGCAGCAGCCCCACCAGGCCCCAGAAATCCTCCTGCTCGCCATAGCCCAGTTCCCGGGCAAAGTAGCGCATCACGCCCTCCACCGTCAGCCCATGGCGGATGTGGAAGGGTTCTTTGTTATATTGTTGCAGCAGTCCAAGCGCCGCCTCCCGCGTCATCATCGCATTTTCTCCTCCTTTGGTTCCCCTGTCTTTAGGCCCTATTGTAGGGCGGCCGGCCCCAAAAGTCAACGCCGGCCCTGTAGGCTGCCCATCCCGCCTACCATGAACCCCTCGGCCATGCGGGCTGCCTCCTGCGCCGGTATCGCCATGCCCTCATCCAGCCACTTTTGCATAAGCCCTATGCACCCGGCGCTGACAAAGGCGTAAAAGTACGCCAGCTGCTTGGGGCTGGCCCCGGCAAACAAGCGCGAGTACGCCTCCATATACGCCTCCCGGCCGATGTTTAGCAGCCGCAGCGCAAAGGCCTTGTCCCCATAAGGGCCCAAAGTCACGGTGCAAAGGTCCGCATTCTCCTTTAACAGCTCAAAAATGCCCGCGGTAATGTCCGCCGGGGTCAGGTGGCCCTCCCCCACCGCCAGCAGTGGCTCCAGCGCCTGACGGAAATTTCCCAGCATCTCCTCTTCCATTTGGCCAAGCAGGCCATGCAGGTCGGTATAGTGGGCGTAAAATGTACCCCGGTTCACCCCTGCCTGGGCGCAAAGCTCCTTAATGGAGATGTTCTGCAAGGGCTTTTGCCGCAGCAGGTCGCAAAGCGCCCGGCGCAGCAGCATTCGCGTTACCCGCACCCTATGGTCCCGCTCCTTCATCTCCCATGCCTCCCTTTGAAAAATTTTTGTGAATACGCTCTGTTTCCGCACATCCCCTGTTTGCTATGTCGGTTATCTCCCCTGCCGCATCCGGCGGGCGATTGTTGAAACAGGCTGATTAGAATATAATATAGATGAGAAAGAAAATCAACATTGTGTTCAATAAAATTCGAGGTGTTCAATATGAAACAACGGATCTACTGCGTAACCGGCGCCACTGGCCACCTGGGCGGAACGCTGGTGCGGATGTTGCAAAAATGGGGGGCGCAGGTGCGCGCCCTGGCCCTGCCGGGCGAGCCCACGCAAGATGGGCCGCTGGTTACCTATTACCATGGCGATGTGCGCAAGCCCGATACCCTGCGTCCCTTTTTTGAAGGGCTCCAAGATCGCCAGGTCTATCTCATCCACGCCGCAGGGCTGGTGGATATCGGCAGCGGAGAGAGCGCGGCCCTATACGCCGTCAACGTGCAGGGTACCCGCAACATCATCGCGCTTTGCCGGGAGTATGGGGTCAAGCGCTTGGTCTATGTCAGCTCCGTCCATGCCATTCCGGAAAAACAGCCCTTAGAGGTCATGGCCGAGGTCAGCGATTTCGATCCGGATCAGGTGGTGGGCGGCTATGCCAAGAGTAAGGCCGCCGCTACCAGAGCGGTTTTGGAGGCGGCCCGCGCAGGGCTGGATGCGGTAGTGGTGCAGCCCTCCGGCATCATCGGCCCCTTTGATGAGGCGGGCAACCATCTGGTCCAGCTGGTGCGGGATTATATGGCCGGCAAGCTCCCGGCCTGCGTCAAGGGCGGGTACGATCTGGTGGACGTGCGGGATGTGGCCTATGGCTGCCTCAAGGCTGCGGAAAAAGGGCGCGCGGGCGAGTGCTATATCCTCTCCAACCGCCATTACGAGGTTCAGGAAGTGCTGGCCATCGTCCGGCGCCTTTGCGGGGGCCGCCGCCTCCTCACCCTGCCCCTTTGGGTGGCCCGGGCCGCCGCGCCGCTGATGGGTTTTGTGGCGCGGCGCAAACACGCCCGGCCGCTTTACACCCGCTATTCCCTCTATACCCTGCGCAGTAATGACCGTTTCTCGCACGACAAGGCCACCGCTACCCTGGGCTACCGCCCGCGGGACCTGACGCATACCTTGGCCGATACCGTGGCCTGGTTGCGGGGCAAAAAAGCCGCCGTGGCGGTTTGAGGGTACAAAAAGCGGAAGGCAGACAGCCTCCCGCTTTTTTATTGATAAATGTCATTGGCGCGTATAAAATCGTAATCTCTATCGAGCAAACCCATCCCGCCCGTCCGGGCCGCCAGGGTCGCTTTGCGTCCACCCTTGCCAAATAAAAAGTTGCCTGCCTCTTCAGTGCGCAAATCCGCCTGATACCTGGATAAAGCCCGCCAATACTATTTCCTGTCATTCCGAGCTGCCAGCGAGGGCGCGGAGCGAGCGCCGGCAGTGCCGGATGCAGCGCCCAATGAGCGCGAGATAAGCCCGAGCCGACGTGCTGCGAAGGGCGAATCCGCAGCGAACCCCGAGTTGTTTGGTTCTGCCGTTTCTAGGGCGAGCACGTATGCTGCACTTACGCAGCGCAGGTCAAGCGCCGCTTTCCCGCCCATGCGCGGGATTCTTCCTCGGCCTTACGGCCTCCCTCTGAATGAAAATAAAACGAACCATTTCGCCCGTGCTCCGCCCTTGGGTTTCACTCACACTTGCCTCCCTCCTCAGAGGGAGGTGGCGCACCTAAAGGTGCGCCGGAGGGAGAGATGCCGCTGAACCAAAACCCATACTTCTCACGCATGCGTGACGCTATTCCCCTGCTTCTTCCGGCCCGTTTACACTTTTATACCAGCCCCAGCGCGCGGATGTAGGCCGGCAGCCCGGCCTCAAAGTTCACGCCGTAGCGCCAGTCCGTCCCCGCCTCTTTCGTGCGCAGGATGCTGCCCACCACGAAATCCACGGCGATCTGCGCGGCCTGCCCCAGGGGCTTATCGTTCATCAGCGCCCCCAAAAGCGCGCTGCCAAATACGTCTCCCGTGCCGTGATAAGGCCCGTCCACCCGCTGCCCCATGGCATAGGTCACCTGCCCGCTTTGCGCGTCGTACACCGCCGCGCCTAAGGTTGCCTCCTCCAGCCACGTACCGGTCAGCGCCACGCGCGGGCAGCCCAGCTGTGCCAGACCTTTCAGCGTCTTCTCCACAAACGCTGCCTCGTAGGGCCCGTCCCTGTAAGGCTCGCCCAGCAGCAGGGCCGCCTCCGTGTAGTTGGGGATGATCACGTCCGCCTTGGCGCACAGCCGGCGCATCCCCTGGGGGAAGTCCTCGCCCAGCAGGGCGTACATCCGGCCATAGTCCCCCATCACCGGGTCCACCAGCACCAGGGTATCCTCATCCGAAAGCAGGTCGATCACCTCTTCGATCAGGCCGATCTGCTGGTATGAGCCCAGGTACCCGGTATAGATTGCGTCAAAATGTATTCCCAAAGATTTCCAGTGCCGTGCAAAGGGCAAAATATCCTCAGTCAGGTCCCGGTAGGTAAACCCCTCGATATTGCCCGTATGGGTGGAGAGCACCGCCGTGGGGATCACGCTGGTCTCCACCCCCGCAGCTGAGATGATGGGCAGCGCCACCGTCAGGGAACATTTGCCAAAGCCGGAAATATCGTGGATGGCCGCCACGCGCTTTTGTGGTTTCATTTAGGGTCAAACCTTTCTTTCAGGGTTTTTGCTTCGTACCATTATAGCACCCCTACCCGCCCGGGCGCAATTCGCCGCCCGGGCGCTTTGTTTTTTAAAATCGGGTTTGAAAAACGCCCCCTTGGTACATGCTAGAGGGGAAGAAAAGCGTAAGGCAGGTGGTAATTTATGGCAAAGTGGGAGATGCGCTCGATCCTGGCGCTGCTGGCGGCCATCTTTATGGCCGTGGTGATCTATTGGGTGACCGATTCGCTGCAAAACGGCGGCGGCACGGTGGGGCGGCAGTATTTTGTCCAAACGCCGGTGGAAAGGAGCCTGCTCTAAATGGTCAAGCTCTATATCGCGCTCAAGCAGCGCTTCGTCTTTCAAAAGGGGCAAGGCATCTGCCTAAAGGATATCGCCACCCTCTGGTCCCCCCAGGGGCTGCCCAAGGGGATCGAAAAGCTGCGCGTGCAGCAGGCCCGCCCCCAGGGCATGGAGCCGGTCTCCTTCGTAGCGGTCTGCGCGCTGATCCAGGCCCATTATCCCGGCTACGAGCTGATCCAGGCCGGGGAGATAGAGGTCTGGCTGATGCCCCAGCCCCCTTCCCCCAAGGGCGGGTTTTCCGCATTCTGGCGCACGGCGCTAGCGGTGCTGATCCTGACCTTGGGCGCGGGCTTTGGCGTGGTCTACTTCCACGCGGATGTGGATATGCCCAAAGTTCACCAGCAGATCTACGAGATGGTCACCGGGCAGATGGATGAGCACCCCCTTTGGGTCAGCCTGCCCTACAGCGTGGGGCTGGCCGTGGGGGCGGGCATCTTCTTTCTGCGCCCCGGCGCGCGCAAATATCAGGAGCCTACGCCGCTGGAGCTTAAGGAGTTTACCTACGCGCAGGATGTGGAGAACTTCCGCAAAAACCAGCTGGGGGGCGGCGGATCGTGAACTTTTTCCAAGCCGCGTTGCTGGTTCTACTGTATATCATCGCCGGGGCGGTGGTGGGTGCGGCGCTGGGCGCGCTTTTAAACCTTTTGGGGGTAGTGCCCCGCATGGCGCAGGCGCTGCGGGTGCGCATGCCCTCTAATGCCTGGGGCGGGTGCATCGCGCTGGGGGCCTTTGCGCTCTCGCTGCTCTCTCTGACCCAGCCCCACTGGAACCTGGCCCCCGCCTTTGGCGCCCTGCCCGGGCTGATGCTAGGCATATTCGTGGGCATCCTGGCCGCCGCGCTGGCCGAGTCGCTGGAGTTTATCTCCCTGGGCATCCGGAGATTGCGCATGATGAACACCGCCCGGTATCTGATCGGCGGCATTATCCTGGGCAAGCTGGCGGCCTCGCTGCTGTTCTGGCTCTACCCCCTTTATTGAGAAAAGAAAGGAATGATCGGCTGCATGAAGGTGCATAATATCCCGGTGAACGACTTGTCCGGCATGAACGCCACCGAGGAGCACGAAAGCCGCTACCGCGGCCCGTCTCCAAGCTTCGAGGCTCGGTCGGATACCAACAATGGAGGGAATGCAATTGAAAAGTCAAATGACGCCCAAACAAAAGGCGTATAACGATTATGTCAACCAAAAGACCCCGAACACCAAGCTGTTTTCAGGCTGCGTCAAAGCCTTTCTGGTGGGCGGCATCATCTGCACCATCGGCGAAGGGGTCAGCTACCTGGGTCGCATCGTGCTAGGCTACAGCGATCTGCACGCCGCGGCCTTTACCGCCATCGTCATGGTGTTTTTAGGCGCGCTGCTCACCGGCCTTGGCATTTACGATCGGATCGGCAAATTCGCCGGTGCCGGTTCCATCGTCCCGATTACCGGCTTTGCCAACTCCATCGTCGCCCCGGCCATGGAGTTTAAAAGCGAGGGACTGGTGCTGGGCGTGGGGGCCAAGCTCTTTACCCTGGCCGGGCCCGTGCTGGTCTACGGCATCAGCGCCTCCATCGTGGTGGGGCTAATCTACTTGGTATTTAACATCTCTTAAGCCCGTCCTTAGCAAAAGGCCGCCCGGCAAGGGCGGCCTTTGTTTTATTTTATCTGCTATACATCTTTAATCGTCGTCCTCGTCATCCCCGTCGTCATCCCCATCGTCATCTCGCTCGTTCCCATCGTCATCGTCGTCATCCTCCTGGTCATCGTCATCATCCTGCACGGGCGTTTTTGTGGGCCGTGCCGTCTGGACCGGCGTCGGGGCCGGGGTGGGCGCAGGCGCGGGCGTTGGGGCAGGCGTGCTCTGCGCAGGCGTCGCAGAGGGCGCTGCCTGCGGGTCCTCCAAATCGGCAAGGTGAACCAGTCCCGCCAGGCGCAGCAGCTCGCCTATGGACAGGTTGGCAAGTTCCGCCTCGGTATAATCAGGCAGCATCCCTGCCACCTCGCGCACCAGGTACAGCTTGCCGGCAGAAACCTCATAGTCCGCGGCCGTCTGGCGCAGCGCGTCATCACCGTCCATCGTCTGGCTATGCACCGTCACCGGGATCTGGGCCGTGTCCGACGCTAAGTAGATCCGCCCCTCCAGCGCCTGCGTCAGGCTCTGGGTGCGCTCCCCCGCGCTGACGGAGAGCAGCACCGCGTTATCCTTGTCGGAGAGATACTGCCCTTCATCCATGGCGATCAGCAGCGTTTCTAAAGTATCCTCTATATCCCAGCCCTGATAGTTCCGCCCACTGAGGATCTTGCGCGCATCTGCATTGAGCGCGTCTACCTTCAAAACCTTATCCTGGCGGTTTAACGCGATCTCGAAGCTGGGGTTCACATCCAGATCCACCACGGCCGAGACGGACAGATTTTCTCCGTACCAGCTATACCCGCCCACCAGCAGGGCCACCAGGCAGGCTGTACAGGCGGCGGCCCACTTCCAGGTATGTTTTGCGCGCCGCGCCGGCGCACGCTCCTGCCGGGTGATGTAGTCATGCTCGGGCATGGGGGGAGCGCTTTCTTTCCAGATCTTATCCAGTTCCGGGTGGGGCAGCTGATCCACAGCGCGTTGCAGCCGCTGTCCGATTTTTTTAGCGCGCATCATATCCGCCTCCCTCCAGCAAAATTTTCCGCAGCTTTTTTAGCCCTCTATGGTACCGGGATAATACCGTAGCCAGCGGTATCCCAAGATCCTGGGCGATCTCCCGGTGCTTAAGTCCGCTGACAAGGTGCAGCAGGATGATCTGGCTCTCACTCTGTTCCAGCCGTTCCAATGCCGCCTTGAGCACGATCCGGTCCAGCGGTTCGGAAATATAGGCCTCCTCGGGCATCTCCTCCCCCTGCGGACGCGTGCGCGCGCCCTGACGCAGCAGGCTGTTGGCTAAATTTCTGGCGATCGTAAACATCCATGCCAGGGGCTTGCCCATCGGCTGGTACAGGTGCGCGCAGCATCGAATTTTTACATACGTTGCATGCACGATGTCAACCGTGTCGTGCGGATCTTTGACTATCGAGAGGACATACGCGTACAGGGCGCGCTCTGTCAGTTGGTATAACTGCTCAAAAGCTGCCCTGTCGCCCTCCCCCACCCGGGGGAAAAGCGTCTCGTCTATCCGCAATGGTTGTGCGCGCCTTTCTTCCTGCCCGCCGGCCAGCACGACCGCAAATATCAAGCCAACAGCCCCTTTCAGTACAGTTTTCTCTCCTCAATAATGTACCATAAGCAGGGCCTTCGCTTACAGTTTTCCCGATAAACTTGACATAATCTTTACATTAGGCTATCTAGTCGTCATCATCGTCGTTTATATCGTCATCATCGTCATCATACCGGTCGTCCGCATCGTCATCGCGATCGTCCATGTCGTCATCGCGGTCGTCCGCATCGTCATCGCGATCGTCTACATCGTCATATCGGTCATCCGCATCGTCATCGCGATCGTCATCGTCGTCATATCGGTCATCTGCATCGTCATCGCGATCGTCCACGTCGTCATGCCGGTCATCCGCATCGTCATCGCGATCGTCCACGTCGTCATAACGGTCGTCCGCATCGTCATCCGGATCGATCACATCTTCTACGCCATCAGCCAGCGCATCCACATGTTCGTCGTCCTGGTCATCCAGCCGGTCTTCCATATCGTCCAGCCGTTGCTCCAAAAAGGCCAGGCTAATGCCCTTCTCCTGCGCGTAATTCAGAATATCGCTGATGCGCGTCTGGGCCAGATCCTGCGGCGTCAGCGTGGGATCTCCCGCCACCAACCGGTCGATCACCGACATCTTCCCGGCCGATACGCCGTACTGCTGCGCCTTATCCTTCAGCTCCTGGCTCAGTGTGATGCTCTGGTTCATCACATGGGCGTCCACCCTGCGGTATTCCAAATACGCCGCGATCTTGTGATTGACCTGCTCCACCGTATCCGGGGAGACCGTTCCGTCCTCCACCGTCACCAGCACATCGTTCTCTCCCGTGCCGCCTAAGTATCCCTGCAGCAGCATCCGGTCCACCAGATCCTCGATCACATCGTCCAGGTCGTGGTCATCCAGGCGATAGCCCTCCAACAGCTTGCGTCCATCCTCGTTTGCCGCCTCTACGCTGGTTACATGGTTCAAGCGATTGGTCCTAATCTCCAAACTGGGGTTTACATCCAGCGCGATATAGCCGCTGGGCGCCGTCAGGTAAAATCCCAGCGCCGCCGCGCCCACCGCCAACGTAGCTGCCGTACCGATCATAGCCGCCTTTACCGAGCGTTTTAATTGCTTAAATTTTTTCATACGCCTTCTCCTCTAACTGATAAGATTCTGGTTTCGGGCCCTTTCAACCTATTAACGCCTCAGCTTGCGGTTTTATTGCAGTAAACGCAGTTTTTTTAAAATTTTTATATTCTGCGCTCTCGCCTCCGGATGCGTGCTTTTCCTTCCGAGGCACGGCAAAAGCGCATGGGGATATTCCGCCATGCGCTTTTGCCGCTTATCTATTTCCCTATCGGTTTTGCTCTATTCCTTCCAGATGCCAGATGCTCTTTACACGCCTGAAGATCAGGCAGGTCAATATCCCCATAACGGCCAGCACTAAAAACAGCAGCGCCGCGCCCGAGCCCTTGCCCAAGCCAAACAACTGCGCCAGCAACCCATCGGCGCTTTGCGCGGCCATAAAGGGCTCAAACACCCGGTCCACCAGCGCGCCGCCGGCCAGGTACCCCAGCGGTATGGTAAAAAACTGCAGGGTGTTCCGGCAGGCGTACACCCGCCCCTGCATCGCCACGGGGATCCTGCTGCGGAACAGCACGTCCATATTGGCGTTCATCAGCGGGATGGGCAGCCACCCCAGCACGGCGCCCAGGCACCAGACCGGAGTGCTCTGCCCAAAGGCCAGAAAAAAGTTCTCCGTACTCATGGAGATCAGCAGCGTATTGCAGATCACCCGCACCCGGCTCTTGGGCGCGGGTGCAAGGGTGGCGATGGCGCTGCCCACCAGCATGGCCAGCCCGCTGGCCGCGTTCACCGCGCCCAGCGCCGTCTCGCTTCCCGTCTTGGAGAGCAGCATGGCCGGCAGGGCGGCGTTATAAATCGAGGCGGTAAAGTTGATGGCCGCCAGAAACAGCATCAGGTTCAGGATGCCTCGGTTGTCCCTTAAATACGCCAGCCCCTTGCGCGCCGCCCGCAGCACGCCCTCCTTTTCGCCCTCCCGGGCGGCCTCGGGGATCTTTACAAATGCCGCCAACGCGAAAAAGGCCAGCAAAAACGTCGCCAGGTCGATGTAGATCACCGTCTGTATGCTGGTAAAGGCCAGCAAAGCGGTAGCCAGGACCGGCGTAAGGATGCTGACAAGGGAGTTTGAAAACGAGCGCAGTCCGCTCACTTTCTGGTAATGCTTTTTTGGGGTCAAAAGGCTGATGGCTACGTCCCCAGCCGGCTGCTGAATGGTATTCATCAGGCCGTTTAGGGCGTTTAAGCCGTATAGATGCCAGATTTGCAGGTTATCCGTGGCCAAAAGCAGCAGCACAGCCACCGTGCAGGCCGCCGCAAAGGTATCGCTGGCCAGCATGGTCAGCTTTTTGTTCCACCGGTCGCTCAAAGCGCCGGCAAAAATGCTCATCGCCACGTAGGGCGCGTAGGAGGCGACCGTGAGCAGCGCCGTAGACAGCGCCGAACCCGTCTGCTGATACGCCCAGATCACCAGCGCGAAATTGGTCATCGCGCTGCCCAGGGTGGATAGGGTTTGCGTGCACCACAAAATCAGGAAGCCGCGCAGCTCCCCTAAGGTGCTCCAAATATTTTTCATTTTGACTTTGCTCCTTACTGAAAATATTTTCATCCGTCGCAAAGTCTGTTTCCGGGCGAAGTTCCCTTCGCTCTATGCAAGTTCGCCCTTAAATCAGACTTTGCATAGAGCTTTGCCACTGCACAGGATCATCTTGTTTCCCCCCTTCCGGTTTTTCTACCGTTTTATCGTACCACACCCGGCGGGGCGCGCGCAATGCGCAACCTTTGCCAAATCCCATGCGATATCCCGCTTTTTGCGTCTCTTGCCGCCCAATCCTGGCCGTTATCCGTATAAAACCCCTGTGCAAAGCCATACTAAAAAAAGCAATCAAGCTGATAAAATCCATTTTATATCCCCGCGCCGGGCATACTTGCCCTGATGCGGGACAGGAGGAAAGAGAAAAATGGCCAAGCGACAGTCCAAGCGCCTGGGCAAACAGACGCTGAAAATGCAAAACCCGCCCGCCATCTTATCCCACGCTTCGGTGGTAGGCACCAAGGAGGCCCAGGGCCCTTTAAAGGATTGGTTCGATGTGACCCTGTCCGACGATATGTGCGGCAAATCCACCTTCGAGCAGGCGGAAAACGAGATCCTGCTCACCGCCACCCGCATGGCCGTCAAGCGCGCGGGGCTGGCGCAGGATGACGTGCACTTTTTCCTGGCCGGAGACCTGCTCAATCAGATCGTCTCGGCCTCCTTTGCCGCCCGGGAGCTGACCATGCCCTTTTTCGGCCTGTACGGGGCCTGTTCCACCATGTGCGAGTCCCTCTCGCTAGGCTCTATCCTGATCGACGGAGGCTTTGCCGATACGGTACTGTGCGCCAGCTGCAGCCACTTTGCCACGGCCGAGCGGCAGTACCGCAACCCCCTGGAGCTGGGCAGCCAGCGCCCGCCCGCGGCCCAGTGGACCGTGACCGGCGCGGGCTCCACCCTGCTGGGGGCCGAGGGCAAGGGCCCCTTTGTGGAGATGGTGACGGTGGGCAAGGTCAACGACTGGGGCATCTCCGACGCCAACAACATGGGCGCGGCCATGGCCCCCGCCGCAGTGGATACCCTGTTCACCCATTTTGAGGATACCGGCCGCCGCCCTGAGGATTACGACCTGATCGCCACCGGCGACTTAGGCGCCATCGGCAGCGAGATCCTGCGGGAGATGATGGGCCAGCACGGCATCGACATGGGCCCCCATTATACCGATTGCGGTCTCGAGATCTACGACCGGGAGGCGCAGGACGTGCACGCCGGCGGCAGCGGCTGCGGCTGCGTGGCCTCCGTACTCAACAGCTACCTTTTAAAGCGGCTGGAGCAGGGGGATTTTGAGCGCATTCTGGTCTGCGCCACCGGCGCGCTGCACAGCCCCACCACCAGCCTCCAGGGGGAGACCATCCCCGGCATCGCTCACGCGGTCTCCATCGTGCGCAGAAAGGGGGAATAATCATGGATCTGTTTTGGGAATTCGCCAAGGCCTTCCTGGTGGGCGGCGCCATCTGCGTGGTGGGCCAGCTGCTCATCAGCTTAACCAAGATGACCAGCGCCCGTATCCTGGTGCTGTTCGTCACCCTGGGCGTGGTATTAAGCGCCCTGGGCCTTTATGAGCCGCTGGTGGAGTTCGCCGGCGCGGGCGCCACAGTGCCGCTCACCGGGTTTGGCCACTCGCTGGCTCAGGGGGCGATCTCCGCCGTAAAGACCGAGGGCTTCCTGGGCATCTTCCTGGGCGGCGTTACGGCGGCGGCCGGCGGCATCGCCGCGGCCATCTTCTTTGGCTATGTCTGTGCGCTGATCTTCCGCCCCCGCATGAAATAGGCCGCGCTTTCGCGCTTTGATGCACAGCAGTTGCAATAGCACGGTCATTTAGGGCTCGGCTCCTCTCGCCGTATCTGTAATCTGTCTGTCATTCTTCGCTGACGCTCGGATTGACAGCGCAGCATACTGTTTATGAGTGGGAAAGTATAGGTTTTTGTGCAGTAGAAAACCAAGGCTTAATGCGAAACAGGGAGGAAAGTAAGGGAACGACTCCACTAGGTTAAGGGGGAAGGGGGATTCCGATTTCCCCCTTATCCCCCTTAACGATCCCTTAACCCCTTGAAACGGCCACTCCGTGGTGGGGACGGAGGTTTTTCAAACTCTCCGATGCTAATGAATCAATTAATTCTCCAGCCGTTTCGCTTGTGCTCTGCTCTTCGATTAACCCACACTTGCCTCCCTCTGACGAGGGAGGTGGCGCACCCAAAGGGTGCGCCGGAGGGAGAGATTCCTTGCTCAAACACCCATACTTTAGCACTCGCTGCGCTGTCGTTCAGAACGGAGGGCGGCTTGGGGCAGGTATAACGCTTGTGGCGGGTAAGCGCTTAAGAAACACAGGAAGCCAGGAGCGGCTAAAAGGGCGATAGCCCCGTCATTCAGAGCGCGGCCCGCAGGCCGTGCGAAGAATCTCCTGCAGGCCCTTGCCTGCGCCTATCCTGCAATCTGTCCGCCAGCCCCACCTGGCCGCCAATGAAGCTGCAAAAAAAGTTTACAAAAGCATCATAAATTCTTCCCATCTTAGGCCTATACTTCCCCTTATCAGGGAGGGCTTAAAAAGGACGGGATCGAGATTGAAAAAGAAACTTTTATGCCTCTTCGTCGGGCTTTTATTTCTAGCCGTAGGGGCAAGCGGCTGTACCGGCGGCGAGCAGGCCGAGGTGACCCCTCAAAACGCCACCTCCCAGCAGGTGCTCTACGGCCAGGTATCCGCCATCGAGGGCGGTAAATTCACCCTTTCCCTCTTCGAAGGGGAGACCTCTTTGCAGCCCCAGGAGGCTGCCGCGCCCGGTGCCCTTATCCCCAGCGGGGAGAGCCAGACGCTGTACATGCCCGAGGATGGACAGCTGTTTTGCCTCAGCGGCGAGGAGGCCGTGGGCGCGGATTTTCTACAGCTGGAGACCGGGGATGTGGTGCAGGTCACCCTGACGAGCGATCAGTTGAGCTCCGTACTGATTTTATCCCAGGGGGAATAGACGGACAAAGCGCCGCGAAAATTCGCGGCGCTTTGTTTTAGGTTCCCTGTTTTCATGCATTAAAGTACATATCGTATACCACAAATCCATGGATATCCTGCAACGCACCGGGATAAGTTTCCTGGCACATCATACATCTTGGCTCCTTCATCGGGTAGCCGCTTGTTGGATAAATACCGTATCCGGCGGATGTCTTAAAACCCAAACGGTTGTAATAATGGTAGTCTCCCTCTAAAATGATCCCCTTATATCCGCTTTCCCGCGCTTTTTCAATCCCCAGGGATAGCATGGTTTTTCCAATGCCCTGTCTGAAATGCTCAGCATGTACGCAAACAGGGGCAAGCAGTACGGTTTCCGCGTCCCGGGCTGGCCCATGCCCACCCTCGGCCGTTGGCGAAAGCGGAAAGCGGGAAAACATAAAGTGCCCAACGACCTTGCCGTTCTCCTCTGCTACAAACGATAGCTCCGGGATATGATAGGCCGAATCTCTGATTTCTTCAATCAGCGCCAGTATATCTGTGCCATCAGAGTAATCCGTCCCCTCCTGAAACGAGCGTAGCACCAGGGCAATAATATCCTTAAAATCCCTATGGGTTTCTGGGCGTATCGTTATCCGGCCCGCCAAACGATCCCTCCTTCCAAGCTATAAACCATGGCGTAGTATTTTTCTATTCCGCCAGCCCCAATTCCTCGTACACCATGTCCCGTATGGCGCAGTGGATATCCTCGATATCCTGCCCCATCCCGCACACGTGCTGGGCGTAGAAGATGGAAAGCTGGTGCTCGGTATCCAGCGCCACATAGGCCCCGGCCGCGCCGTCCCAGCCAAATTCGCCCACCGGCCCTTTGGATGCGCGCTTGTCGATCAGCGTGCGCACGCCCAGACCATAGCCGTAACCGGCCTTGCCCATTTTTTCAAAATCCGCCAGACGCACGCCGGAGAGCCGGTTGCGCTTCATCTCCTCAATGGTCTGCGCCTGCAAAATGCGCGCGCCGTTGGCCCCCACGCCCCCGCAGGCCAGCGCGTCCGCCACCGGGGCGTAGCTATCCACCTTGCAGATCAGCCCGCCGCTGCCGCTCTCATAGTTCAGGTCGGTAGAGCGGGGGTGGATAAAGGTAAACGGTACGATATGCCCTGTCCCGTCCACCCCGTACATCTGGGAAAAGTGGGCCTTTTCCACCTCGGGCGCCAGGTGAAAGGTCACCGGGGGCGCCCCCAGCGGCAGGAAGATATGCTCGTTTAAGTATTCGCCAAAGGTCTGCCCGCTCACCACCTCGATGATGCCCGCCAGCACGTCCAGCCCCAGGCTGTACTGGAAATGGGTCGAGGGGTCAAAGTCCAGCGGCCCTGCGGCCAGCGCCGCCACCATCTCCCGCGTGGTGGCCTGCCCGTCCGTGCGCGCCATCAGCTCCTGAAAGGCCGGCGTGCCCATGTCGTAGTTAAAGCCCCCGCTCATGGTAAACAGGTCCTCCACCGTCAGCACGGTGCTGGCCGGGCGGAGGGTCTCCCCCTCCCGCACCGTCATCTGCGCAAACTCCGGCAGGTACTTGGCCACCGGGTCGCCCAAAAAGAGCTTGCCCTGCTCCACCAGCTGCATGCCCGCCGTCACGGTCATCACCTTGGTGCAGGAGAACAGCCGGTACTCATCCTGCGCCGTCACGGGTTTTGTGCCCGCCGCGTCCGAAAAGCCGCCCATGTGGCGGTATAGCCTTTCATGCCCTCTTTGCACCACACAGTCAAATGAAGGCACACCGTAGTTTTCCTTTAATCCATCCAGATACGCCGTCAGTTTGGTAAAGCTCAAATTCCCCCACCCTTTCCCCGATCGATCTATTTACATGTTGTATATAGCTTAACACCCCACGGTATCCCTCGTCAACGCCTATCCGTCCGCCCGGCGGATCAGGCTCTTGCTCATCCACTTTCTGCTGCGCCAGCGCATCATCTGCGCCATGCCGCGCGCCAGTTCGTCCATGGCAAAGGCGATCCAGCAGCCCACCAGGCCCAGGCCGCACACCACGCCCAGGATGTAGGAGAACAGGATGCTGATCAGCCAGCAGCTGGGCACCGATATCGCCATGGAGAACACCATGTCCCCCGCGCCGTTTAAGCACCCGCCCTCGATGTTGTTAAACGCCCGGCCGATCTCCACCAGAATATCCGCAAACATCACCGGCAGGCACATGGCGATAATCTCCTCGCTGCTCGTAAACATCCCCAGCACCGGCCGGTAAAAGGCCACCACCAGTACCGAGAGCACCACGTTGCAGGCGATGCCGATCACGATATTCTGCCGGTTGAGCCGCTCGGCCTTCTGATACTCCCCTGCCCCCACCATCCGTCCGATCATGATGGTGGTCACCTGCCCCAGGCACATGCCCAGCAGGTACACGTAAAAGAAGATATTGCTCAGGTACACCTTGGCCGAGACCGCCGCCATGCCCAGCGTGGCGATGATGGCGGTGGATACCACCTGGCTCACCCCGTAAGAAAGGTTGGCTATCCCCGGTGGGATGCTCACCGCAAAAATCTGGCGGATCATCTTCACCGGCAGCGGCCGCAGCGCTCTTAAGGTAAAGCCCACCTTCACCCGGCGGATGGCGATGATCATGATGCCAAGGGCCACCGCCTCGCTGATGATCCGCGCCCAGCCGATGCCCGCCACGCCCTGCAGCGGCGTTTCAAAGGGCCGGTAGACCACCAGCAGGCAGAGCAGGGCGTTGATCACGTTCATCACCAGCGCCACCACCATGGCGATCTGCGTGCGCCCATAGCAGCGCACGATAAAGGAGAACAGCGTGATCAGCGCCTGGGTGATGGCCAGCGCCGTGACGATGCGGAAGTAATCCGCCGCCAATACCAGCACCTCGCCTGTGAGCTGCATCATCCCCATCAGCGGCAGCGCGAAGATGGACATGGCCGCCCCCGTCAGGATGCTGAGTCCCGCGCACAGCACCAGCGCCACCGTGGCCACCTCGCCCGAGTAGCGGCGGTTGCCCGCCCCCAGGTTTTGGTTGATGATGATGGCTACCCCCGTGGCCACCAACGTGTAAAAGATCTGCACCATATTCAGCAGTTGGGTGGCCGCGCCCACCGCCGCCACCGCGTTATCCGAATACTGCGAGAGGATGACCACGCTCACCGTCCCCATGAGGTTGCGCAGCAGCGTCTCGATCAGCAGCGGCAAAAACAGCCCCAGCAGCGTGATCTGCCCCTCTGGCGTCTCCAGCCGGTTGATATCCCGGTTCGCCCTCAAAAAACCCATTTGCTTCCATTCCCCCAACGTTTTCCCCGTAAAGGCCGGCTCCAAGCCGCCCTTTTCTCTCTCAATCGTTACTTTCTCACAAATGGCTCTATTCCCGGTAGACAAAGGCCCCGGAGAAAGGGTTCCCCAGGGCCTTGCAAAGTCTGATATAACGGTTTACGCCTCGTACTTCTCGATCGCCGCATTGATGGTGGCGATCTCCTCGTCCGTCAGCGTCCAGTCGGTGGCCGCGCAGTTCTCGTCGGCCTCGGCCACGTTGCGCACGCCCATCAGCGCCGTATCCACCAGCGGGTTCTGGGTGCTCCAGTTCACCGCCACCTGGGCCACCGGCTTGCCGTGGGCCGCCGCGATGGCGTCCAGGGTCTTAAGCAGCTCCTGGCACTTGGAGAACTTGGGCTCTTTAAAGAAGTTGTAGAAGCTGTACCGCGTATCCGAAGGGTCCCAGTTGGGCAGGGTGCGGATGGCGCCCGTCAGGATGCCCGCGCCCAGAGAACCATAGGTCATAACGCCCATGTCGCGGCTCTTGGCATACTCCATGACCGCAAGTTCAGAGCGGTCCACCATGGAGAAGGGGGGCTGGATGGCCTCCACATCGCCGTACTGCTCGGCTTCCTTGGTCAGCTCCACGCTGTAGTTGCTCAGGCCAATGTGGCGGGCCTTGCCGCTCTTTTTGATCTCCATCATCGCCCGCATGGTCTCCTCGGTGGGCGTGCCCTTAAAGTCCGGCTTGTGCACCAGGTAAAGGTCCACATAGTCCGTGCCCAGCCGCTTTAAGCTCTGGTCGATCTCCCACATGATGCTCTTGTAGGTGATATCCCGCTCGATCCCGTCGATGCCCTCGCCCCAGATCAGGCCGGCCTTGGTGGAGATGATCAGATCCTCCCGCTTCATTCCGCGGATGGCCTCGCCCACCACTTCTTCCGAGTGGCCCTTGCCGTACACCGGCGCGGTATCGATAAAGTTGACCCCGTTGTCCACCATGGCGCGGATCGCGCGGATGGAATCGGCCTTGTTCACATCGCCCCAGCCCGTGCCGCCGATGGCCCAGGTGCCCACCGTCGCCACGGATACGTTCATCTCCGTCTTGCCAAATCGTTTAAAACGCATGTTTAATTTTCCTCCCTTAACCCAGATAAAAAGTACGTTTACCCGCGCGCCGCGTTAAAGCGCCCCGCGCAGGGCTTTAGAAAAAACCTACCTTTCCATTATAATGCAATCGCAGAAATTATCAATCATTGTTAAGAAAGTAACAGGCAACCCCGCGCAGAAGCTCCCCTGCCCGCGCAGACGCCTTTTATCTCCAGAAAATATCCTGCGCTTTACCCCATCGTTACCGTAAAGCTCTCGTCCTGATGCGTCAGCCGCGCCAAAACTTTTGTAAGCCGTTCATACTCGTCCTGCAAGTCCCGGGGCACCCCCTCCCCCCGTCACCATGATCTGCGCCGGGTATTCGTAGTACCCCGTCAACATGTCCCATATCGCATCCATATTCATCCCGCACCACGCTGGAAGCTCCAGCCCCTTTTGCAGCGCCTTATAAAAATCCCAATAGGTCTTAACCTCCCCCAGGTCGATCTCATATCGTTTCATACTGCCTCCCTATACGATCTCATCAAAAACTTATGCTTTGTTGCGCAATACTTTTTTCCTGTCATTCCGAAGCGTCAGCGAGGAATCTCACGGCAACCGTCGCCGCCTGGCCCGAATCACGTCACCTCGAAGCCGCCGCTTCAGGCACGGCCAAGTGCCGATGCAAGAGATTCTTCGCTTCGGCTTCGCCTCCGCTCTGAATGACAAAAACCTATACCGCGCAAAAGCCTATGCTTTCAAGATCAAAACCTCAAACCGATCCTGCGGATATTCCCGCCGCAAGTCGTTCAGCACATTTAAAAGCCGTTCATACTCGTCCTGCAAGTCCCGGGGCAGCCCCTCTCCCCCCGTCACCATGATCTGCGCCGGGTATTCGCAGTACCCCGTCAACATGTCCCATATCGCATCCATGTTCATTCCACACCACGCTGGAAGCTCCAATCCCTTTTGCAGCGCCTTATAAAAATCCCAGTAGGTCTTGACCGCCCCCAGGTCGATCTCATATCGTTTCATACTGCCTCCCTATACGATCTCATAAAAGGTATTATAGTGGTCATAGGTCGCAAAGATCAATCCATCGCTTGAATATAGGATGCGGTGCCCGTTTCGGTATCCGCCTCCCGCCATCATTAAGGCCAAGCCCCACTTCCTGTTTTCGTGAATTTATTATCGTAAACCCGCTCCCCTCTCCAATAAGTTTGTTTATTTTTTATCAATTAGCCAATAAATTTATTCATTTACAGGCCTTTTATTGCAAATTTATTTTCACAATGCTATACTGCAGGTAGAAACATTTCTGCAATCTCATTTCGGAAAGGAGCGTATTTATGAATGTAAACAGTCCCGACCTGCCGTTGCTGCTGCTGGATAACAGCAATATGATCTCTGTTTTGAACGAGGGGGAGTTCCGCTGCCACAACCTTACCTTTGAGGAGGCCAGGGCGATCTTGGAGACGCTGGACGTGGACAGCATCCTGCGCTGCTTTTCCAATAAAGATCTGGAGAACGTAATCTTCGATTATCTGGGGGTCGCGCGCAAGGAGTATCGCTATAAAAGCATCCGCAACATGCGCGTGGGGCAGGATGCGTTGGTATTCAAGCTCTACGTCACCCCGTCTGAGACCCAGCCGGTCATCCACGTGGACGGCGTCGAGGCCAAAAAGATCTGGAACACCTATGTCTATTGCCAGCTGCTCAGCCGGGAAAAGTAAGACCTTTCGCCAAGCACGCCTCTTTTAAATATGAAGGGGCGTGCTTTTTTGTATACCTTTATACGCAAGTGTGTCATTCAAAACGAAGGCGAAGCCGGAGTGAAGAATCTGATGGCGTAGCTGGAAAGAGGCGCTTTATCGGGACTGCGAGGATGCAGACCACAGGCGAGAGGTAGTAACGAGATTCCTCGCTTACGCTCGGAATGACAAGGGGAGCCTGCTGCCTGCGCATAAACCTATAGGTTCTTGTTCAGTAGAAAACCAAGGCTTAATGCGAAACAGAGAGAAAAGTTAGGGAACGAGTTTTATATGTTAAGGGAGCGCGGAACGAACGTCGCCGGTGGCGGAGTAAGTGAGTGCAGCGCTCTGTGAGCATGTGACAAAGGCGAGCGGCCAACGTGCCGCGAAGCCTGCGTCCATAGCGAACAGAGGGGGCGCAAGCAGGGGGATTCCGATTTCCCCCTTAGGCTAAAGCCCCTCTGTTCGTAGCGGGCTCGCCCGTCGCGGCTTATGCCGCTCGGGCTTACCACGCACTCACAGAAATCACCGCTCGCTTGCTCGTCCACCGGACGCGCTCGCTATAGATTTCCCTTAACAATCCCTAACCCTGAAGGTCCTCTGTTCACTGTGGGCTTGCCCATCGCGGCGTGTCGGCCGCTCGGGCGCACCTCACGTTCACAGAAATCATCGCGCCCTTTTTCCGCCACTGGCGGCGGGCGCTATAGATTCCCCCAAACGGCCACTGAAGTGGTGGGGACGGAGGTTTCCCAAGCTCTCCTAGGCAAATAAACAGTTATATTTTCCAGCCGTTTCGCTTATGCTATGCCGTTTGGATCAACCCCCTCTTGCCTCCCTCTGACGAGGGAGGTGGCGCACCTTTAGGTGCGCCGGAGGGAGAGATTCCTTGCACAAAAACCTATACATTTGTCCGCACACCATCCTCTCCAGCCTCTCTTGCCAGACTTTCGCTATGCCTGGGAGGCTCTGCCCGGTAAGTAAAAAGCAGCCTTATCGCGCCTGGTTCAGCCCACCGCAATGCTCTATAGCATACAAAAAGGCCCTGCGGAAATTCCGCAGGGCCTTTTTCATCCTCGCTTATTCCTTGGTGGAATCAAAGGGGTTGCCTTCGCTGGCGCTATTCTTGCTCCCGCAGCAGCAGGAAGCGGCCTTGCCCACAGAGCCGGTCACCTCAAACAGATGTTTGACGATATTCACCGTAATATCGTTGATGGCCGCATACAGCCCATAGGCTTTGTTGCCGGACAGATCGGTATTCTTCAGGCCTTCCAGGGTCAGGCGCATCACGTCGTTGACCACGTTGACCTTGGCCACGCCCAGCTCGCAGCAGCGGTGGATGTTATCCTCGCCGGAGCCAGAGCCGCCGTGCAGTACCAGCGGGTGCTGGCAGGCCGCGTCGATCTCCTTAAGGCGCTCAAAGTCGATCTTCGGGGTGCCCACATAGGCGCCGTGCGCCGTGCCCACGGCCACCGCCAGGCAGTCCACGCCCGTATCGGCGATGAAGCGTTTGGCCTCTTCCGGGTCGGTCAGCGCGCTTACGCCGTCCACAGCGTAGTTGTCGCCCTGGCCCACATGGCCCAGCTCCGCCTCGATGCTCACGCCCACCGCATGGGCGATCTGCGCCAGGCGCAGCACGTCGGCCACGTTCTCCTCGTAAGGCAGGGTCGAGCGATCCGCCATGATGGCCGAGCAGCCGGAGGACACGCCCAGCACGCAATCTTCAAAGGTGCGGCTGTGGTCCAGGCAGGAGGCCACGGGCACATCCACTTCGTCGGCAAAGCGCTTGATCATGTAATGGGTAAAGTGGGGGTCTTTGCGGTTATTCGTCAGGAAAATCAGCGGCGAGCGCGATTCCACCGCAGCCTGGATGGCCGCGCGGATCTGCACCTCGTCATTGCTGGGCACCGCAGGTACGCCATACTTGCCGGCATACGCCGCGTCAACGATGTTTTTCATGGGAACAAACATTTCTTTTACCTCCTGATCGTTCGTATGTAAAAACTGCATTGGTACCGCAACAAAGCGCGCCCCCGGCGCAAGTTCTATTATATAACTTTGTTAACAAAGGTAGTATAGCACACTTGAGCCTTTCTGGGTAGCGTCAACCCCAATCTTCTTTGAAAAATCGCGATAAAAAGCCGGAGGCTTTCGCCTCCGGCGCTTAATTTACGCTTTGAGATAGCTGGCTACAGCGTTTGCCACCTGCTCAACCTCTTCCTCTTTCAGGTAGGGGTGCATGGGCAGCGAGAGCACCCGCCCGGCCGCCCGCGCCGTATGGGGGAAGTCCGCGTCGCTCAAGGCCATGCCGGCATAGGCCGTCTGCTGGTGCAGGCCCCGCGGGTAGTATACCATCGTGGGGATGCCCTGCGTCTTTAGCGCCGCCTGCAGCCCGTCCCGCTGGGCGCGGTCGCGCAACTGGATGGTATACTGCGCCCAGGAGGAGCGGTACCCCTCCGGCACATAGGGCACTTCCACCAGTCCACTGAGCCTTTGCGTATACCACCCGGCCACCTTGTTGGCCCAATCCACCTCATAGCGGGCAAAGGCGCGCAGCTTGGGCAGCAATATTGCCGCCTGCAGCGTATCCAGTCGGGAATTCATGCCAATCAAGCGGTTGTCGTACTTATCCTCGGGCGAGCGGCCCTGCGCCCGCAGGGCGCGCAGCAGCTCGTCCGTGGCATCGTCGTCGGTAAAGATCGCCCCGCCATCCCCATAGCAGCCCAGCGGCTTGGCCGGGAAAAACGAGGTGGTGGCCATATCCCCAAAGGAGCAGGCCTTTTTTTCGCCGATTTGCCCGCCAAAGCCCTGGGCCCCATCCTCTAAAATGCGCAGCCCGTGCTTTTGGGCGATCTGGCGGATGCGCGGATAGTCCGCCGGCAGCCCGAACAGGTCCACCGGGATGATGACCTTTGGCCGCAGCTTGCCCTCCTTCTCCACCCGCCGGATCGCCGCCTCCAGCGCGTCCGGGCAGATGTTAAAGGTACGCGGGTCGATATCCACCAGCACCGGCGTGGCTCCCAGGATAGACGCGCACCCCGCCGAGGCAAAAAAGGTAAAGTCGGCTGTAAACACCGCGTCCCCCGGGCCTACGCCCCAGGCCATCAGCGCCAGCTGCAGTGCGTCCGTCCCATTGGCGCAGGATACGCAGTGCCTAACGCCCACATAGTCCGCCAGCGCCTGCTCTAGCATAGCCACCTGCGGGCCGAAGATAAACCGGCTGCTGTCCAGCACCTGCGCGATCCCCGCGTCGATCTCGTCCTTTAGCGCAGCGTACTGCGCGCCCAAATCTCGAAACTGCATATCGTTACACCTCTTCTTTCAAGCCTTCGGCCGTTTCCCGGTAGCTTCTCCCGCACTTTTGGCAGCGCAGGTCCGCGCCCAGTATCTCCCCGCATTCGCATACCCAGCCGCAGCGGCGCGCCGGCACCCCCAACATCAGAGCGTGGTCGGCAACGTCGCCCGTCACCACCGCCCCCGCGCCGATCAGCGCCCAGCGCCCAATGGTATGCCCGCATACGATGGTGGCGTTCGCCCCGATGGAGGCGCCCTCCTTTACCAGCGTGCGCAGGTATCCGCTGCGCCCTTTGGGGTACTTGGCCCGAGGCGTCAAGTCGTTGGTAAATACGCAGGAGGGCCCGCAAAACACGTACGCCTCCAGCTCCACGCCCTCGTACACCGATACGTTGTTTTGTATCTTGCACCCCGGGCCGATGCGCACATGGCCCGCCACGTTCACGTTCTGCCCAAGCGTACAGCCCGCGCCGATGGAGGCGCCGCTTTGGATATGGCAAAAATGCCATACCTTGGTGCCCTCGCCCAGCGTGACCCCCGCGTCCACATAGGCCGAAGGGTGCACAAACGCCGTCATCGTCCAAACCTCCCGATAAAATCGGTGGTGGCGCACTCCTTAAGCGGCAGATGTACCGGCTTGCCCGTGGCGGCGGATTGGTAGATGGCCAACACCATCTCCAGCGCCCGCTTGCCCGCATAGCCGTCCACATAGGGCGCCCGCCCCTCGCCCAGCGCGGCGATCACGTCCCTGTACAGCGGCGTGTGCCCAAACCCGTACACGTTGGGCGGGTTCTCGTGGAACCGCGCCTTCACCGCCTCCGGGTCCTCCGTCTGCGCTTCAAAGCGCCACTCCTCGATCACGTTTACCGATTTACCGCCGGCCTTGACCGTACCCTTTTCCCCAAACAGATACAGCGTCTCCTCCAGGTTGCTGGGGTAGATGTTGGTGGTCCCTTCGATCAGGCCGTACGCGCCGCCCTTGAACCGGACCACCGCCAGCCCCAGGTCCTCGGCGGCGATATAGGGGTGGTTCAGGTTGTCCGTATAGGCAAATACCTCCTCCACCTCATCCCCCATCATCCAGCGCAGCAGGTCGATATTGTGGATGCACTGGTTCATCAGCGCCCCGCCGTCCTGCTCCCAGGTGCCCCGCCAGGGCGCCTGGGTATAGTAATTCTGGTTCCGGTTCCAGCGGATGTGCGCGGTGCCGTGCAGCATCCGGCCAAACTGCCCCGCCTCCACCGCCTGGCGGATCTTCTGGATGGATTTATTAAAGCGGTTCTGGTGGCAGGCGCAGATCTGCACACCCTTGCTTTCCGCCGCTTCGATCAGCGCGTCCGCATCCGCAATGGACAGGGCGATGGGCTTTTCGATGATCAGGTTACAGCCCGCCGCGATGCAGCGCAGCCCAATGGCCGCGTGCCGCCCACTCTCGGTAGCGATTGCCACCAAAATCGGGCGCTCTTTTTCCAGCATCTCCTCATAGTTCGTATATCGCGTCACCGTCTGGCGCACCGCCTCGGGCGCCTGCTCCAGCACCCTTTCCATATTCTCTTCCACCGGGTCGCACACCGCGCAAAGCTCCAGCGCCTCCACATTGGCCAGCGCCGCGGCGATGTGGTTGGGCGCGATCCGGCCGCAGCCGATCAGCGCATAGCGTATCTTCTCCGCCATTGTCTTTCCCTCCCTTTACAGCAACACGATGTTGTCCCGCGGGGCAATATCCTTCATCACGTTTTTGGTATCGAAGATCACCTTGGCCTTTTGCTGTACCAGCGCGTAATCTACGTTCGTATGCGCGCAGGTCACCATCACCAGGTCCGCGCTTTCGATCAGATCCGCCGTCAGCGCCTTTTCGCCTTCCATTACCTGTCCGTTTTCCTTAAACTGCGGGATGTACGGGTCGTAATAGCATACGTCGGCCCCCACCTTTTTCAGCTCGTCGATCACGCGGATGGCCGGGCTTTCCCGGAAGTCGTCGATATCCTGCTTGTAGGCCACGCCTAATACCAATACCTTGGCGGCGCTGATGGCCTTTTGGAACCCGTTTAAAATGTGCATGGCCCGCTGCACGCAGTACTCGGGCATCCTGTCGTTGACCATCATGCTGCTCTCGATCATGGAGGTGTGGAAGCCGTACTCCCGCGCCTTCCAGCTTAAATAGTACGGATCCAGCGGGATGCAGTGCCCGCCCAGCCCCGGGCCGGGGTAAAAGGCCTGGAAGCCGTAGGGCTTGCTCTTGGCCGCGTCGATCACCTCCCAAATGCTGATGCCCATCTTATCGCACAGCATGGCCAGCTCGTTGACCAGGCCGATGTTGATGTTGCGGTAGGTATTCTCCAGTATCTTTTCCATCTCCGCCACCGCGGGGGTCGATACCCGGTGTACCGGCGCCTCCAGCACCATCTCGTACATGGTGGCCGCCACATCCGTGCACTTTTGGGTTATGCCGCCCACCACCTTGGGCGTGTTCTTGGTCTTGTAGATCAGGTTGCCCGGGTCCACCCGCTCCGGCGAAAAGGCCAGGTAAAAATCCTCCCCGCACTTCAGGCCGCTGCGCTCCAAAATGGGCTGCAGCAGCTCCTGCGTCGTTCCCGGGTAGGTGGTGGATTCCAGCACCACCAGCATGTCCTTGTGCATGTAGGGCACGATGCTCTCCGCCGAGGCTCTTACATAGCTGATATCCGGCTGCTGATGCGCGTCCAGCGGCGTGGGCACCGCAATGCACACGCAGTCGCACCGGGCAACGTCCGCAAAATCTGTGGTAGCCCGCAGCTTTCCATCCTTTACGATGGCCGCCAGATCCTCGTTGACCACGTCCCCGATATAGTTCTCTCCCGCGTTGACCATGGCCACCTTTTGCGCCTGCACATCAAAGCCCAGCACCGCAAAGCCCGCCTTGGCCTTTTCCACCGCCAGCGGCAGCCCCACGTATCCCAGGCCTACCACTCCCAGCGTGGCCTGCTTTTTCAACAGTTTTTCCTTCAAGTCCATCTCTTCGTCCTCCTATACCATTCGGGCGATCTTTTCCGCCGCGTTTCCATCTCCAAAGGCGCTGCAAGCCGTCCCGTTTCGTGTGTCCACCGCGCGCGTCGCCTTCGCCAAAATATCCGCCCGGTCGATCTTGGCCAGTACGTTCCACCCGCCTTCCAGCGTTTCCACCCATTCGGTCTCATCCCGCAGCGTGGTGCAGGGCGTGCCCAGAAACAGCGCCTCTTTTTGCAGCCCGCCGCTGTCGGTCAGCACCATGCGCGCGTGGCCGGTCAGCATCAGCATGTCCAGGTAGCCCACCGGCTCCACCAGGCGGATGTGATCGCCCAACCGCGCCATCTCTTTTCTCTCCCGCACGCGCGGATGCACCGGCCAGATCACCGGATGATTCAGCTCGTTTAACGCCTCCACAATGGTTAACAGCTTGTCCGGCGCGTCGGTATTCTCCTGGCGGTGGATGGTCGCAAGGTAATATCCTTTATCTTCCAGCAAGGCCGCGCTTTTGCCGCGCAGCACCCTTAATTGCGCCAGCGTCTTATGGAGCGGCTTTGCCTCCTGCGCGAGCTGTGCATTATAGCGCACTGCGTCCAGCATCACGTCCCCGGTATTGCGTACCCCCTGCGTAACCCCTTCGGCGTGTAAGTTTTCCACCGCCGTCTGGGTGGGGCAGCTTAAAAGCGCGGCAATATGGTCGGTCAACACGCGGTTTTGTTCCTCGGGCATCGCCCGGTTAAAACTGCGCAGCCCCGCCTCCACGTGCAGCACGGGGATCAGCAGCTTTCCCGCCGCCAGCGCCCCGGCCAGGGTCGAGTTGGTGTCCCCATATACCAGCGCCACATCCGGCTTTTCCTTCAGCATCACCTGCTCGATGGCTTCCAGCATCCGTCCGGTCATCTGCCCATGGCTCCCCCCGCCGATGCCCAGGTTGTAGTCGGGCTTGGGGATGTGCAATTCCTCAAAAAAGATATCCGACATATTCGCATCGTAGTGCTGGCCGGTATGCACCAGCACCTCCCGGTGCGCCTTTCGCAGCGCCCGGCTGACCGGCGCGGCCTTGATAAACTGCGGCCGCGCGCCTACTATGGTTAAAATTTTCATCGTATTTCCGTCCTTTATCTACCTGAACTATCCTCTAAAGCCTGCAACCATATAACATAACCTTCGCCATTTAGATGGACGCCATCATAGGTAAGTTCAGGGATCATCGCATCATTCTCCGTTGCAAAAAGCGGATAAAGATCAATATAGTGTGCGCCGGTTTGGCTCGCCGCATAGCGGTAAGCGTTATTCAATGCTATAATCTCCTCCGCCGCTACATTTTCTCCATTCGTCGGCAGCACGCTTTGCAAAAAGATATCGGCCTGTGGCAATTTCTCCTTCAGCGCCGTCAGTATCTGGGTCACATTTTCCACGATCTCTTCGCGTGCAATGCCCTTGACCAGGTCGTTTATGCCGATCATCAACATCACCTCGTCTGGGCGGTGTTTGGTAACGGAATCCAACCTGTTCAGCACGCCTTCGGATATATCCGAACCAACTCCTCGGTTTAACACCACTTTGTCCGGTTCATACTCCTGCCACGCGCACCCAGCCGTCAGGCTGTCCCCCAGCATAACTCTGTCCGCCTTAACCACCTCGGATTGGTTAAACAAACTTACTTTAGCAGAATACTGAGGATTGTCGGCGAATGAATATACCCCCCCCCCGAATATTTATTCATTATCTGTGGCAGATATTTTACGCCTGCAACTCCTGCCGCCACAGCGTTTAAGCCTAAAGATATACACAAAGCGATGGTCAGCTTTTTGCTCAGTTTATTCATGATTGATGTCCAACTTTCTGATCATTCTGGCTGGATTTCCGGCAATCACGCAGTACCCCTCCGGAAAGGACTTGGTCACCACAGCGCCCGCGCCGACCACCGTATGCGGCCCAAGCGTCACGCCAGGCAGCACTACGCTATTCATACCGATCCAGCACTTCTCCCCCAACATCACAGGTTGCGGGGGCAGCCGCTTGTCCGGGTCCATCGGGTCATGGTTGCCGGTAATAATGCCCACATTCGGGGCGATATACGTGCCTTTGCCGATGGTGATCTTCCCCAGCGCTTGAAAATAGCATCCAAAGGTTTGAAAGTTGTTCAGGTCATCCGGATGGAAAGAGATATTTTCCGCACCTAAAACCTGCGTCCGCGGAGATACCGGCCAGGGCACATCCCGGTTCACGCCCAGCTTTTTGCAGCCGCGTGCGTCGCACACTACCCATTGCCATCCCGTAGCGCACAATCCCCCCAGCCTTCCCTCAAACCAGCGGCCCCGGAGATACGCCTTATCATAGCTTTTAGCGGCGACGATTTTTCCCCATAGTCCAAAAAACGCTGCTCGTACACGTCTGCTAAAATGCTTCAACGCTTATTCCCGCCTTTCACGGCCGGCGATTTCCCTCAATACTCGGATGTATTCTTGACCGATAATATCGTTAATCCCCCACCGTTTTTTTATCCCACTGCGAAAATAAATAGGAAAGGGTACTAGTGCCAGCAAATAGTGTATTTTTTCTCTTTTAAAAATCAGCCTAGCTAAAGTGCCTATCTTACTAATTGGCACGGGCACATTTTTCTTTTCTCGCCTTACCTTGCTTCCCGTAAAAGGAATTGCCTTGGCTGTTTCATCAAACGCCTCCTGTGTATAGGCGAAAAACGCTTGATTATGTAGCCGGAGATGGTTATCCAGTTTTCCCCATGTTGCAAATTGTTCTTTAAATAAAAACGGCGTCAGCCAAGCCATGCCCTCCATTTCATAACAGCGCACCGCATTTTGGATAAATTTGCTTTGCTCCTCTTGGTAGATATACCGCTCATAGGCCATCACATATCCTAAATCTGCCCCATCCTCTTTCAGGCCTTTAAAATACGAACTAGACATGATCAAGTCCTTCAGCTTTTCTCCCTGCTCCGCACTTTTCATCGGACTCACACCCAAAAAGTCTTTTTTGATAAAACGGCCGATCAGTTCCCTCCATTGTTTTTGAGGCGTCAACAATTCTTCCTTCATATAGTGGCCCGGCAATATCCCTCCATAACCAGGGACCATTACGCAACTGCCATTTAATATCCCCATCTGTTTTAAAACATGTACCGCGTACCATTCCTGCACGCAGGGTAGCGAAGAAGCATTGCCTGCCTGCAATACAAGCGTACGAAACTGCTTGTTAAAGAACGGAACAGTTTCTTTTTTGTTATAGGGTACAAAATAATGGCGTATACCATATGCCTGCGCCACGCGCTTAGAAATCACCACATCCGTCATTTTTTCATCGCCGTAAGTGTACGCCACAATACGTTCTTTGGGTATGCCTGCATCCAGTAGCTTTTGTACGACTAGGCGTGAATCATACCCGCCGCTAAGCGGTACAACGGCAGTGCGGCCCTGCAGCAACTCAGCGCATTTACTAAACACATCCTCATAGCCCTTAGCAATTTCATTTACCGCCTCGCATTGGTTGGTTATCTGCTGGTCTGCATAGCTAAAGCGCCAGTATTCTTTTAAAACGGATTTGCCGTTTTCTAGCGTCAAGTATCGTCCCGCCGGGATCTGCTTTACATTCCTTAATAACGTTTTGTTTTCCAGTGTATAAAGGCTGTGCTGTAAAAAGTCAATTTGTTCTTCATCCAAACCGCTTTTGGCAATGCGTTTTTCTCTCAGCTCATCCGTTATATCCAACCCACTTTTCATTTCCTCGTAAAATAGCGGAAAGCTGCGTATATGGTCAACTGCAGCTAAAAACATTCCGGGCGCGCGGATAACAAACGCAAATTGTCCTGCCATTTGCTCCAAAATATTTACTATCGCCTGCTGCTGACCCATATTGTTCAAATAATCCGCCAGCTCCTGGTCCTGGTATAGCTTGCCCGAGATATATGCAAAACCCTTGGCTGCCACAGCACCCTGCACCCACCAGCGGTAACCCGCGTTATGATTCAATTTTATTTGTATGTTCATTAAATCTCAGCCCTCCGCCCTTTTTTGCATACATATATCAGATAGCCCCAGCTGGCCGCACCGGATAATATATATACGATAATACTGGCATATGCCACGCCATAGATTCCCATATTCAAAATGAGGAAGTAATCCAGCCCCGTTTGAATAATACAGCTGACAATTGCCGAAATTGCATTGAAGCGCGTATATCCCATTGCCGGCAACAAATTCATCGGTACCATCCGAACCCCGGCATTAATGGCGCGCATCACCCACAAAATATTCATGATCGGGATCGCATCAATATACTTATTGCCGAATAAGAGCTTAATAATGACCGGGCTCAATATTGCACCCAAAGCTGCGCAAATGGCAATGATGGCAAAGGTAAAAATTCCAATGCGTATCACCTTGCTTAAAATCAGCTTGGGGTCTTTCATTCTTGCCACAATGGGGAAATAGTAAACCATCAGCGATCCGGTCAGTAACCCCAGCAGGCTAGGTACTACATCCGCCACTTTAAAGTTGGCCGTAATCACTTCATCCTGAATGAGATTGTTGACCAGATAGGTTTCGTTGAGCGGCATCATCGCGCTAAACAAGTTGGCAACCATTAACGATAGCGCCATTACCCATATTTTTTTCTTCTCTGCTGGCTCCAATCGCATGGTAATAACGCCTCGTTGCCTGCTGCGTACAAAGCGATATCCCACCAGGATCGTCGCGCACAACGCAATATATTGCGCCGCCACCATCCCCATCGTGCCCAATACAAAGGCCAGGCCTATCCCCACAACGCATAACACTGTCGCCTGCAATATTCCGATATATGCATAGCGCTTATTCTTACCATGCGCCCTGTGGTAAATCTGCGAGGATTCCTGTACAAACGATAATACCGGCAGAAGCGCCATAGTCAAAACAAACGGCCTGGCCTGCGGAAAAGGAATGGGCGTTAAATATACCCCAATGCACAAAATCAATGCAAACAAAAATTGAAATGCGCTGCCCCGTATCAACGCAAAACGGTAATAGGCCTTGTCCAACTCCGGACTATTTTCGCGGGCGCAAAACTTCAGCAGCGCGGTAGACAGACCCAAGCCGCTTAAAAGGTTAATATAACCATACAGGTTATTGGCATAGGAGTAATACGCATACTCTGTCTTGTCCACCAACCTTACAACTATTATGCTGGCGATCACGCTAATACCCTTGACCAGCAGGTTGCCCGATAAAATATGCAAAAGGCCGCCGCTAATCTGGTTTTGAAGGGTCTGTTTTAAGTTCGCTTGTATGTTTTTTATGCCCATCATCTCAAAGGTTTTCTTCCCTTTCTTTCACCAATTCCAGCATGAGTTTCTCTAATGTCGGCGCTAGAAAATCATAGGAATAACGTTTTATGGCCGCCCTGTCCTGGCCGTTTCCCAGCTGTATTCCCGCCTTTTTTTCATCCAAGGATTTATGCAGATATTTTACCAATTCAGGGAAATCCCTTTCCCGGTTCACGTATTCAAAAGCACAGCCCAGGTTCATTTCGCGCACACGCTGCGTCAGTTCCGCATGCGGCATCTCTCCGCTGGTAAGCGCTATAATCGGTTTACCCAATCGCAAATACTCGGGAAATTTGCCCGTTAAAACACCTTGCTCTTTCTTTGTATTCCAAGATACAACGCAGAGTATATCGCACTTTTCTTGCAAGGCGAGCGCTTTGTCTTTCTCCAATACACCATGATCGACCACAATTTTTTGCACGCCATATCGGTTAGCTTGCTGCATGAAATCTGTGCTGTTTACGCCAGCATAGTGGAATTCGATAGATATATCGTTCATTTCATTCTCAATCTGCTGAATAGCTTCAAACAATGCATCTACTCTTCTTATCCCATTGTATAAACTGCCAGTATATCCAATGCGCAATACCTTATCCATGGCCCCCGGCACACATTTAGCCTTGCCCTCATAGCCGTTAAAAATCACATGTATACTATCTTGTCGGCCACTAATCGAAGCAAAGCGCCGGCCCAAAGCCTGCGAAACCGTCGTCACCGCATCGGCTTTACGCAGCATTTTCTTTTGCCTCCACGCCATAAAAACGCGGAGCCACGGTTGTAAGGTATGCGAATCCATCGGGTCGCGCATGTCGCTGATCCAATATACCTGTGGATGTCGTCTTTTCAAATATAGTCCCAAGGCTACGCTTGAAAACGGACCGAAACTCGTTAATAATACATCTGGTTTTAGCTGTTTCCATTCCGCCTCTATCATAACGGCAATCTGGCGCGCCCAGATCAATTGCTTGAGGAATATCTTGATCTGAAACGCGGTTCGCCTTACTAGCGATGCACGGCGTGTAGCCGATACCATGGCTGTTCCGGGCTTGGCCTGCCGTGCGGTACTCGCTCGTTTTTTTTCTTTTTCGGGCACGCACCGCACCTGCGCGCCACCAAGAATATCCGAATCCGTCAGTGGATTGCCGGTAAAGCAGGTTACCTTATGTCTTTTTGCCAAATAACGGATGAAATTGGATGGCCTTACCGCGCCAATTGCCGCAGATGGCTCAGTCAGCTGCGAGATTACAATGATATTCATTTTCTTTCTTCCTCCCTATATCGATGGAAAAAGATTATAATCATCATAAATACATTCCATACTGGTTTATATGAAGTAAGTGAAAGTGAAAAAGTCATTGTAATATATCCCATCAATGCAATCAGCATCACATCCGCTTTTTCTTTAAATGCCCGCAGCAGAAACGCTAAATATACTATCGTTAATAAGCCCAACCCAATCCAGCCAGTCTCCACTAACATTTCAATCCAAAGGTTATGTGCTACTTTATTTGAGAATAAAAAAATCGTGCCCAAGCCTGTGCCAAATAACTGCCTGGGGAAAGAGAAGCACTTAAATTGCTCAATTAAATTATTCCAGATATCAAAACGGCCTGCTCCTTTATCTTTTTCTATATATTCAAAAGAAAATCTCTGGGTAACTTCCACCGGCAATAATGTTAATATATACACTATAGCTGCGGCGATTACCGCCAAAATCAATATGAGGCGCACGCTTTCTTTCCATGTTTTCTTGGTACGGTAAAGCCACAAAATAGCCGAGAACAGTACGACGGCTACGAGTGATAAGCTGCCCCCTCTCGAGCCCGTCATCAAAATTACGGTTAAAAAAATTAGCAAACAGACGATTGCTGACTTTTTATGCTCAAAAATAAATTTTTTAATATAAAAAGCAATAGCAAAAATAAAATACCCGCATAAGTAATTCGGGTCTTGTTGCTCCCCCCCAATCGACAGCCAAATACGATTGTATTCAAATCGCGCAAAAACAAGCAATAGTATAAGTGTAAGCCAACCACTATACACCATCGCTTTTTCTAAAAACGCCACTTCAGCTTCCCTGCGCCTAAATCCCGTTATGACCACGATCAAAGCAATATTGAGAAATAGTGTAATGAGCTTGCTGATCGAATCTGTCATATCCTGCGAAAACAGCATTGTTATCGCGCAATATAAGAAATACGCGATCAAAAGCCCAATCTCTTTGCTGGTGCTGAATTTGATTTCACGGTACTCCATCACTAGCCCCAAAAAAGGGATAGCAGCCAACAGCTTACTAACCGAGCCGCCTAAAAGGGGCACAAAATCCAAAGGCACCAAAAAAAAGTAAAGTGCCAACGCTTTTGTCGCTATACCGACTCGTGGTTTTTCTCCAGTTTGCAATACGTTCCCCAATATTCAGCCCGCCTTTATTAACAAGTCAGCGCTCCATTAAACCGTAAAATATAATTTTGAGCCGTTTTGACAAAATCGTACTTTACGCTCTCCTTTACAGAGAGCCGGCCCATCTGCTCTCTTAGTCTGTTATCCTGCGCTAAGCACACGATCGCATCGGCCAACCCATCAGCGTCTCCATTATGACAAAGAAGACCATTCGCTTTGACAATATCAGTTATGCCTCCAACCGCTGTAGCAATTACCGGTAAACCCGTCGCCATCGCTTCCAGCATCGCCAGGGGCAAACCCTCATAGCGCGATGGCATTATAAATATGTCCGCTGCCTGTAAATAGCGCGCTACATCAGGTGTATTCCCAATAAACTCCACCTTTTCTTTCAGCCCGCGCGAGGCGACCATTTGCTCAATCTGTATTTTTAGCGGACCATCTCCCACCAACGTCAGATATAAATTTTTATTCACTTTGCCACAGGCACGCGCAAATGCTTCAATTAGTAGCGCATGGTTTTTAACCTCGGTGAAGCTACCCACGTGTATCAGCTTGATCCTATCATCTATACAACATTGCTTTGCTTTAGGCTTAAAACGGTCTAGCTCAACGCCGTTATAAATACATTCTACCTGCCGCTCTTTTAGCCCATACACTTGGCAAATGCTCTTTTTTACCGCATCTGAAATGGCAATCGGGACAATATGGCCTTTTTTATAACCGTAACGCATACCCGCTCGATGAAAGCATGGTAATTCCTGTTGTGCCAGAGAATGTACAGTATGGAATTGCTTCCACTCTCCTCCATAAAGGCGCTTTGCTACCAGCAGATAGAGCCCTGTCAACGTATGCGTATGCACTATATCCGGCTTATACAAATCCAATTTTTCTTTAAGCACACGTAAAATTGACAAATCCATACCTGTATGCTTATTTAAGTAGGTAACAGGTATCCCATATTCCTCAATAGCTTTTCGGCATACCGGCATGGCATGCTCTTTCGAGTAAAAGGAAACCACCTTTACTTCATGGCCCTGGTTCATCAATTGTTTGGATAAACGCAGCACAAACAGCTCCGCGCCGCCGACTCCTAAAGTTGGGATCGTTTGCAAAATCTTCAATCCGCATCCTCCTTAAAGTCAAGAAATCTCCTCGACGAAATCGGGGTAATTCTTTTCCATATTGAACTTTTCAAGCCAAATCTCACGCGCGCGCGTACGCATCGCGCGATAGGCCTCCTCATTTAAGCGATAAAGCCTTTCAATATACTGTGCAACTTCGTCGGCGCCGATTTTCGCCGGCATCAGGTAGCCGTTCTCACCATCTATTATGATTTCGCCTACCCCGCCCACTTTCGTAGCCAGTACAGGTATGCCAAAGGACTGCGCTTCCATGATCGAAACCGGAAGCCCCTCGCTTTGGCTGGTATTGATAAATACTTGCACGACATTTTGTTTATAAAATGCCATGACCTTTTTGTTCGGCACTGCGCCATGAAAAATTACGCTGTTTTGGTGGACATTATCCTTTACATACCTTTCGATTTCTTCCCGCAAGGGGCCGTCCCCAAAACACTCCCATACAATTCCACTTAATCCCTTCTGCTCCAGTTTTGCCAGTGCCTGCGCCACGAGCGCGACCTGCTTTATCGCTACCAAGCTCGAACAGGTCACCATCCTCCAACACGCCCGCTCCCCTTCCCATGAGCCCAGGCCATGGTCCTGCGTGCCCAGATACGCCGTACGCACTTTATCGGCCTGATGCTTATAAATGCCTTTTAAATACTGCGTTCCATCCTCTGAGCAAGGGTACACGCCATCCAGTTTTTCTATAATCTCACCTTGAAAGGGCAAATATCCTAATGCATTGCGGTATGCGTAAAGATCATATCTATGCCCACGCGATATTGCACGAACCGTCGCGTGCGGTGCCAGCGCCAGAATGTGATTTTTAACCATAAAGCCTACCCGCGCGATATCAATTAACCAATAGCTGTAGACGGTAATCGCTCGATATTCTGCCAGGGAAAGCTTATCTATATACTGTATAATCTGCTGATAAATAAACCGGCTTACTCCCTCTACATACATTGCGGCGGCAGCTTGCTTTACGCCTGTACAATTTTTGTACTCCTTACGCAACTGTGCATCAGCAATATGCGGCAAAGCCTTCAGGCCGTATCGCATATGCCTGCGCCAGCTGCCCCCATCATTGCCGCTAAATATCGGCGCCACTTTAACGTTAGCCGGTACTTCCCTCGTCTGCTCCTCGCCGCGCGCCACCTCGGTTGGGAATAGGTAGACCATTTGGAATCCCCTTGCCAGGAAATTGATCTCGTTTTCTATAAAGGATTCGCCTGCCCCAAAAGGATATTGCTTGGTTAGCATAATTAGACATCTGTCATTTGTCGAGCTTAACCTCGTTTGCACGTATCCTTCTCTCCTTTCGCGCATCTATCATTGTTGCGGCTCCAAAACTAGCGCCCACCTTAAATCCTTTGCTCGTCTAGTGTCCTATCCTCTAGCACTGTTAAAAACCGCTCCGCCAGCAGATCATATCGTCTCTCCCGCATCACCCATGTCCGTGCCCGCTCTCCCATCGCATCGCGTTGTGACGGTTCCATCTGTTGCAGTGTTCGGATCGCCTCTGCCAGCGCCCGGGCGTCTCCGGGTTCAATAGTTATTCCCCCGCCTGCCATCTCCACCTCATTATTGGCTGCCTGTACCGCATAAAGGATCGGCCGCGCCGCCATCATATAGTCATATAGCTTGTTAAGCGATACACCATACTGGTAAAGTGCGCAGGGCGCGGCGCCAACATATAACGCATCCGCTCGCGCTAAAATGCCTATCAACGCCTTTTTAGGGAGCGGTGGTAAAAATATAATATTATTGAGCCCTCTGGCGCTTTCCATCAAGCGTGGTTTTTCAATTCCATTGCCAATCAGGATGAACCGCACCGGCTCGCCCTGCATCTGCCGCGCCGTTTCGATCAGCACATCCAGTGCGTTGGATAATGCATGTCCGCCCGCATAGAGTACGCTGAAGCATGCATCCCTTTTCGCCTGTAAAAGCGCCTCATCATGTTCTCGGGGCAAATCATCCACTTTTGCCCAATCCTGCAATGCTACTCCGTTGGGGATATAGCAAAACGCCTCTAAATTCCTTAGCCCATGCGCCTGCATGTGGCGATAAGCATAAGGAAAAAGGCTAACCACCGCGTCTGCCTTGCGATATGCCGCATGTTCGGCGATCTGCATCATCCACACAAAAGGATGGAACTTCGACATTCCCCCCAGTTCAGTCAGCGTCAAGGGCCACAAATCGTGTCCTTCAAAAATCATACGCGCCCCGGCTTTGCGTGCAATTCGTCTGGCCGGATAGTTATCCAGCGGATAGGTCGATGAAGCGATCACCACGTCAGGCCGGTAAGCGCGAGCCAGCTGGCCCGCGCACGCATACAGCTTGCCGCAGAATTGCAGCATCGTCCATGCACGCCGAATGCCATTGCCCTCATACTTCCCGGTATGCACCCACTGGTATTCGATTCCGTCTATCTCCTCAAGTGCAAAGTCTACTTTGCGCTCGAGATTTTTTTGCCGCAAATGTGAAAAATCCGCCGCTATGATCCGCACCGTATGTCCCATCTTTACCCATTCCCGCGCTAGATAATAGGGCCGAAACTCCATACCTAGATCAGGTGAACCTGCATAGTGATTAATGTAAAGGATCTTCATTTATCCCTTAACCCTTCCGTATAACGTTATCTGCATCCACACCGGTTTTGGGTATCAACTCGTCGCTGTGAGAACCGCTCTCTTGTTCATCTATTATCAGTTGCAATGCATCACGCTGCCCAGCGAAATAGGCCTTCCTGTCGATCTGGCACGTACGCAATAGGTAGTCCCCTAAGTCCTCCGCCGTATCCATCCCCTCTGTGTTAACGCCTTCACCTGAGAAAGACAGGATCTGCGCTGCTGTGCGCAAAAGAATTTTTATATCTTGTCCCAAACTCAGTGTCTGGATATAGGCCAAATCATATTCCAACCTTTCTTCCCAGGTAATCCCATTGCGCCCACTGACCTGGGCCAGCCCGGTCAATCCTGGGCGCACGTTGTGTCTCTGCCTTTGGCGTTCACTCATAAAAACCATGTCCCATACCAGCTGGGGCCGCGGACCTACCAGGCTCATATCACCTTTTAAAATATTCCACAGCTCTGGCAATTCATCCAAGCTAGTCATCCGCAGCTTTTTGCCAAAAGAGGTCAGTCTTTCTCCATCGGGCAGCGGTTGTCCATTTTTATCTAATGCATCCAGCATTGTGCGGAATTTGTACAGTGTAAATATTTTTTCGTTTAATCCAGGTCTTTTTTGCTTGAAAATTACCGGCGAACCCAATTTAATACGTACCAGCAATGCCGTAATCAGTAAAATCGGGGACAGGACAATGATCGCGGCAAGCGCGACGCAAAAATCCTGCGGCCGTTTAATATACTTTTCATAAACTCCCTTTTTATGTCCCATCTTCATCCCCCCTCAGAAAACGGCAAATCATGCTGGGCAACAGCATATACAGCATATATTCAGGAAACTGCCCTGACCGTCCTTCATCTATATGGCCAGCTCCTATAAAGCTCATATACCCTCAGTTAAAAGCTGCTCCGATTCGTCCTAACAGCCCCCTCTGCCCCTGTTTTCACCGCAACATTCCCCTTATGATCTCCATGATCTTTTCCTGTTCCTCCTGTGTCATCTTAATGTCGCTGGGGAGGCACAGGCCTCGAGAGAACACATCGCTGCCCACCTCATCTCCTATAGAGATGTAATCGCTGTGCGCATACAATGGCTGCAAATGCATCGGTTTCCAAATCGGTCGGGCTTCAATATTTTCATCGGCCAGCCTATCCATTAACGCAATTGGCGATACATTACAATCCTGATTTAACAAAATACAGCTGAGCCAATAGTTAGGCTCCGAGCAACTCAAGCTAGGATTCATCGTCAATGGCAGGTCTTTAAGTCCCTTTTGATAACGCTCAAATATTTTTTCCTTCGCTGCCCGGTGCTCTTCCAAATGCTTCAGCTGTCCTCGGCCAATCCCCGCTACCACATTGCTCATGCGATAGTTATATCCCAACTCTGAATGCTGGTAATGTGGCGCCGGATCTCTGGATTGCGTTGCCCAAAAGCGCGCCTTGGCAATGGCCTGCTCATCCGGGGAAACCAGCATCCCGCCTCCTGAAGAGGTAATGATCTTATTGCCATTAAAAGAAAACACATTATATTGTCCAAAAGTACCGGTCTGCCTTCCTTTATAGGTAGCAGACAGGCTTTCCGCCGCATCTTCGATCAGAGGCGTTTTATAATGCGCACAGATCTGTGCGATCTCATCCAGCTTAGCGGGCGTTCCATACAGATTCGCCACGATGACCGCACGCGGTTTACGCTCCCCTCTGTATTTTTCAAACGCTATCTCCAGCGCCCGCGGGTCCATGTTCCAGGTTTCTCTTTCCGACTCGATAAAAACCGGAACGCCCTTTTCATAACATACAGGATTGACGGAAGCTGCAAAGGTAAAATCACTGCACAAAACGATATCTCCCGGCGTAACACCGGTTAACTTCACTGCCAAATGCAGACCTGCCGTACCCGAAGAGAGCGCCGCTGCATGCCCTCCTCCGAGATATTGAGCCAGCTCCGCTTCAAAAGCATCCACATTTTTCCCCAACGGGGCGATCCAATTGGTTTCAAATGCTTCTTTTATATATTCCATTTCTTCGCCGTGCATCGTCGGCGAGGAGAGATAGATCCGCTTTTCCACGCATTCGCCCTCTTTTCTCACTGGTCAGTCCATTAATTGGCCATGGTCTGCCGGTAGACCTCCATCCGGCTTTGTTTCGTTCCCGTAAGTTCAAATATCAGCTCTGATACCGCGTCCGGTTCCGTCTGCGCAGTGGCGATCAGGTCGTTGAGTTTTCTGTTAAACGCCAGCACCTCGATCTCATACGGCGGCGCCACCATGATGGTCTCCTTTTCCGTGCGGTGCATCTGCGCCTTTTCAAAGGGATTCATCAATTCCTCGTGCATCTTTTCCCCCGGCCGCAGGCCGATGATCTTGATGGGGATATCCTTTTCAGGTTCTAAGCCATGGTAGCGGATCAGCATGTGCGCCAAGTCCAGTATCTTTACCGGCTCGCCCATATCCAGCACGAAGATCGCGCCGTTCTCGGCAATGCCGCCCGCCTGCAGCACCAGTTGGGCCGCCTCGGGGATGGTCATAAAATACCGGGTGATCTCGGGGTCTGTAATGGTCACCGGCCCGCCGGAAGCGATCTGCTCTTCAAACAGCGGGATCACGCTGCCCCGCGAGCCCAGTACGTTGCCAAAGCGCACCACCATGCACTTCATCTGCGTCCGTAGCGCATAGGTCTGTACGATCATCTCGCAGATCCGCTTGGTGGCGCCCATCACGTTGGCCGGCTTTACCGCCTTGTCGCTGGAGAGCAACACAAAGCGCTTGACCCCGTGAGCGTCCGCCGATTCGATCAGGTTTTTGGTGCCCGCGACGTTGTTCTTCACCGCCTCCGCTGGGCTGATCTCCATCAGCGGCACGTGTTTGTGGGCCGCCGCGTGGAACACCACCTGCGGGCGGTACCGGGCCATCACCTCGTCCAGCCGCTTCCGGTCCCGCACCGAGCCTACCAGCACGACGGTACGGCAGTCTTCCCCATATTTCTGGCGCAGTTCGCATTCCAGCTCATAGGCGTGGTTCTCGTATATATCGAAGATCAGCAGCAGCTTGGGCGCAAAGCGCATGATCTGCCGGCACAGCTCCGAGCCGATGGAGCCGCCCCCGCCCGTGACCAGGATGGTTTGATCCTTCAGGTAATCGCTGATGGGTTCAACGTCGATATCCACCTCTTTGCGGGCCAAAAAGTCCGCAATATCGATGTTGCGCAGCCGGGGCGTGGCCCGCTGGCTGCGGGCGTCCAGGTCCTGCGCCAGGTACAAAATGCGCACCTGACATCGGGTATCGCTGCACAGGGTGACGATCTGCTGCATCCGCGCCTTATCCAGTGAGGGGATGGCGATAATGATCTCACGGATGTGGTAGCGCGCTACGATCTGGGGAATCTCATTGAGCTTTCCCCGCACCGGTACGCCCTGCAGGCGCATGCCCCACTTGGCGGGGTCGTCATCCACGCAGGCCACCGGCATGCCTTTGAGCAGGCTGCCCTCGTGGAACATGCTGATGCAGTACCGCCCCGCCTCTCCCGCGCCCACGATCAGTACGGGGTGCGCCTGTCTGGATTCTTCATCTGCATTTGCGCCTCTTGCAGCTTCACTGCGTCCTTGGCGGCGCAATTTGTATAGAACGCGCAGGATCAGACGCATGCAGCCGATCAGCGCGACCGCGCACATACAGGTGAGGATCAGTACAGAATTGGATAGCCCTGCCGCAAAGATCACGTTCATCGCAAGGGTCAAAAGCCCGCCTGCGCCCATAAAGCAAACCATTTTCAGCAGCTCCTTTGAGCCCGCCAGCTGCCACATGATGTTATACATGCGCATGGAGAGCAGCATCGCCAGATAGGCAAACAGGTTCGTCAGCACATACGCCAGCCAAAGCTCCAGCTGCGCCGGAGGGATGCGCCCGTCAAAGTGCAGCACCAGGGCAATCCCCAGGGCAGCCAATACCAGCAGCATATCCCCTAACACCAGCAATAGCTTTTTTGTAGCCGCCCGCCTTTGTGGCGCCGTTTTTTTCATATCCCTCACTTGCAATCTCTCCATTTATTTATCCCTTATCATCAACGATTCAGCGCCATAGCGTTTCTAACCGTTCCCATTCCAGAAACTGCGGCGTGACCTTCCCTTTTCCAACAAGGTAATACGCCTTTTCCAGCAGCGCATAATCCTCCGGGCTGTGGGCGTCCGAAGCGATAAAGTGCAGCTTGTCCACGCCGCGCAGCCTGCGCAGTATCTCGCGCTTGGGCCCAAATCTCTTTTTGAAGGCGCTGGCGTTGACCTGAAAAAGGCAGTTCATATCGATCAATCTTTGCAGCATATCGCCCCTTCGCTGCAGGGGCAGGTAGCGCTCCGGATGGGCGATGACCAGGGTCAGCCCCTGGGCCTGCAGCGCATAGACGATGTCCTCCCAGTTGGCCGGCCAGTCGTCAAAGGGGAATTCCGTCAGCAAAACCTCGCTCCCCTCAATGCAGCAGCGCCTGGCCAGGCCGAAATCCCCCTGTTCCAGGGCCCGGATGTTAAACTCATACCCTTGCAAAAGGGTGATGCCCAGCTCCCGCGCATAGGGCCTGATCTTTTCCATCCCCGCGGCCACGGCCTCAAAGTCCGCGTCCGCCCGCTTCACGTGGGGCGTCGCCACGATATGGGTTACCCCCAGCGCATTGGCGCAATCCAGCATGGCCCGTGCCTCGTCCAGGTCCCGCGCGCCATCGTCCACGCCCGGAATGATATGGCAGTGCAAATCCAGCATCTTCTCTCCCGTTTCAAAGCCGCCTTACTGCTTGCGGCGGATCTTCTTTCTCTTTTTGTCGCCCCGCTTGTCATAGTAATAGCCATAATAGTCCGCCGGCTTGTGTTTAAGGTTATTCAGCACGCAGCCGATCACATGCGCATTGGCCTTTTCCAGCTGCGCCAGGCTTTCTTTTACCTCGGCGGCGGTGGATTTTCCGCTACTGATCACCATCAGTACCCCGTCCACCTGTGTAGAGGCGATGGCCGCGTCGATAAACAGCCCCAGCGGCGGGGTATCGATCACCACAAAGTCAAAATCCTGCTTGACTTTTGCCAACAGCGCCTTATACCGTCCTGAGGAAAGCACCTCGATGGGGTTATTCAGCCGCCGGCTGCCCAGGTCCAGCATGAAAAGGTTGTTTACCTTGGTGGGCACGCAAGCCTCCCGCGGGTCTACCTTGCCGGAGAACAGCTCCGTCAGGGAATATACGCCCCTGACCATCAATCGGTTGGCGATCTGCGGGTTGCGAAAATCGTTGTCGATGATCAGCGTCGTCTTCCCGGTCTCCGCCATGGCGATGGCCAAACTCAGCGCAATGGTCGATTTACCTACCCCCGCCTCCACGCTGGTCACCGCCACCGAGCGGACGGGCTCGTCGATACCGGCAAATTCAATATTGACCCGCAGGGTCTTGATCGCCTCGCGCAGTTCCGGGCTGTTAAAATATATCTGATAGGAATTGTCCATCCGTTTAAAACCGCCCCTTCTTATTTACCGTCTACTCTGGCCACCTGCGCCAGTACCGATAGGCCGACCTGCTGCTCCACATCGGCCGCCGTCTTGAGCGTGGTATTAAGTGCGTCTTTCAAGATTGCGATCAGCATCATCACAAGCGCGGTGACCATCGCCGCCAAAACAATCGTCCGCTCCCGCGCGGGGCCCGATGGTTTTTCCGCTACCCGCGCCTCGTCGATCACCGACACGTTATCCACCCGCATGATGTCGGTAACCGATTGTGAGAAGACCTGCGCCAAACCGTTTGCAATGTTCGCCGCCATTTGCGGCTCCCGTCCCGTCACGCTGATCTGAATTAAACGGGTGTTGCTCAGCGAGGTCACGTTGATATCATAGCCCTTCAAGCTCTCCAGCCCCAGCTGCTGGGCGACGGCGCTGGTCACCTTGTAGCTCAACACCAGCTCGCGGTAGTCGTTCACCAGCAAGGCGCTGGCGCTCAGGTCGCTGCTGGAAATCACATTTTCGTTTTGCTGGGTCAATACGTACAGCGTCGTGTCCGACGTATACTCGTCCGGCATCATCTTAAAGGTATAAAACGACGTCACCACGACCACCGCAAACACCACTAAAACGATCAATTTGGCATGGCCCAGAATGGATTTAAATACATCCTTGATGCTAAGCTCCTTCATCAATGCCCTCCCTCTCCGCGCTCTTAGCGCACTATTTCATGCGCTTGTTGATCATATTGCAGATCAAAAGTACAACGCCCCCCAGCACGGCGCTCGCCACGATCCAGAATATCCATCCGTACCGGTCGTACAGGCTTTGCCGGTAGGGCGGCGCACTCTCCTGGGTCGCTAAGCTGTCCGCCGTCTGGCCGTCCTGCTCGGCCTGCGGGGGCAGCGGCTCTGTTACCCTGCCATAGGCCAGCGGGACCCGGGCGACCGGCTCGCCGCTCAGCGTCACCGCGGCATAGGCGTACAGCGCGTTTTCCACTGGCGGGTCTACCCGGTCCACCAGCGTATAGGCCAGCGCGCCGCTCTCCGGCTGCCAGTCCTTTGCGGCGCTGACGAAGATATTCCCCTCGATCTGCGCGGTCAATTCCCGGTCCCCATCTTTTACGCCTTCCAGCATCTGTGCAATGGGCTCAGCCAGGTCCACGCGCTGGTACTGCTCGCCCAGGGTATCTAGCAAGCTGCTGATGGCGGGATAAACCTGGGCGCCATTGCCGTTTCCACAGCACACGGCGATCACCTGTATGCCCTCCACCTGGGCTACCACCACGGTGTTGTATCCTTCCTGGGCGCTGGAGCCCGCGCCAAAGGCCGCCTTTACCCGTTCATCGTAAGCCGCGCTGCCGCTTACCATCATCTCCACGCGGTTTACAGCCTCGCTCTTCAGGGCGGTCCCCGTCGCCGTCAGCGGAATACTGGCCTGACTGAACAGATCGCCCGCCTTTTCTTCCTTATATAAGCTATACGCCAGGCGAAGAAGATCCTGCGTGGCGGTCTTCTGTGCCCCATCGTAAATACCCGTGGCGTTGGTATAGTGGGTGTGGATCATCCCCAGCTCGTCCGCCCGGGCATTCATCTTTTGCACAAAGGCTTCCGGGCTTCCCGCCGCATAAACCGCCAGCGCCTGCGCGCTGTCCTGCGCGCCGGTCAGGGTCATCGTGGCGATCAGGTCTTTCACCGTAACCTTGTCCCCGCCTTTTAGTCCCGCCTTCATCGCGTTTTCCGGCACGGCAGACAGCATCTCGGCGGTGATTTCTACCACTTCGTCCAGCGCGTGCTCCTGCAAAACCAGGTCCGCCGTCATCATGGTCACCGCGCCGCCGGTAGGGGTAAATTGCGCCTCGTCATTCAGGCCGCCAAGCAGCATCCCCGTATCCACATCCAGGGTGCTGGCTCGGGTCAACCCCTGCTGTCCGGTCAATCCTGCCGCATCTCCATACACGCCCGTTAGCTTTACCGGCAGTTGCGCCGCCCGCCCTATCGGGGTTGCTCCCCACAGCCCTGCCACCAGCAGGGCCATCAGCGCGCAAAAAGCTGTTTTCAAGGGACGTCCAAATCTTTTCTTTCGTTCCATACTACCCCCGGCAACCACATGTATTTGCTACTATCAGTTGACCTGCGTTTCTTTGTATGCCTCAAGCTTTTATTCGCGGGCTTTCCACTCGCCCTCCTGTCTTTGCGCTCGAAGGTCCGATCCCTGTAGAAGTGCAAAATCTTAAAGATGTAAACCGGTCATCACACTGTTTTACAGCGCTCATACGGCCTTCGATCGTTTAAATCAGTCACATCTTCGGTCGTATTTTAACACTTTTTGACGAGTTATCTACCCTTCACAATTATACATATTAATTGTATTCTGTCAACGCACCTGCACATCCATGGCAGCCTTTTACATGGAAATAGCAGACAGTACGTATTAACTTATCGGGTCTTGTCCACACTGATTATGAGGTCAATCGTCACCCTTTTTTTATGCTTCAGCGCTGACTTACTGGCCGGCGATCCCCCATAGCATCGTATCCGCCGGCAATTATATGAATTACATAGGCATTTTTATGCCTATGCACGTTATTAAATTATAAAATATACGCCTTTACAATTCAAGTATAAATTAATTGGATGGGCAGGTTTAAATGGATTATATACAGATAGGCCGTCGGATACGCAATATACGTAAATCCAAAAACATGACGCAGGAAAAGCTGGCCGAGATCGTGGATATCTCCCTTACGCACATGAGCCATATCGAAACGGGCTCGACTAAATTGAGTCTTCCCGTATTGGCTAAAATATCAAGGGCTCTCCATACCAGCACGGATGAACTGCTCTTTGGCAAAGCGCAACCGCTCAGCCCCGTTACGCTGAACAGGATCGCCGAATTGTTTGAGCACTGTTCGGCGCGGGATATCTGCATTATGACGGATATTCTTTTGGCGACCAAGGCGACTCTGGATAAAAACAGGTGATTTTGCGGCATGAAATGCGGGGGCCGCTGCTACGGCGTGCTTACGTGCGTTAAAGCACAGCGCCTTTGCGCTCTTTAACGCTGCACTTTTCCGGCTGGATGCACCGCCTGGTTAAATACTACTAAGCATGCAGGCCCCAGGTCTTGTCCGATATATAAAATAAAAAACGGCGCCGGTAGCGCCGCTTTTTATTTTGATTTGATCTGCTGTTCTCGGATCATCGGTACGATCCGGCAGAGAAGTTCATACGCAATCTTGCACTCTTCCGGCGTCAGCTGGCCGATCTGCGCCATCAGTACGCCCTTAAGCCCATCCTCCTCCTGCTCGCGGTATTCCGGCAGCAGCAGCGCCTCGATAGGCACGCACAGTACCTGAGAGAGCTTATAAAAGTAGGCGATCGTCGCCATCTGCCGTCCGCGCTCGATATATCCATAATAGCTGGGGGCCATTCCCACCATCTCGGCCAGCTGCTCTTGCGTATAGCCTCTTAATTCTCTATAGTATCGCAAACAGGATCCGGATTCAGGAAAGGGAAGTGGGGTCTTGCGTTTCATCATGATTGCTCACCTCTCATCCTCAAAGAATATCAAATGGAAGGATCAATTGTTAGCATCATAATAAGCCGCAATTTTAGACAAATTACCCCCTAAAAATCGTTTTATCATACTGCCCCATCCGCTCATACTGTTTCGTATAATATCCATCGGGCCCTGGGGAAAATAAACTCGTTTGGCGCCCATGTCCTTTCCCTTATCCACTCCCTATCCCAATCTTAATACGATGGAGGAATTTTTATGGAAACACAGTGGAATTTTGAAGACGCACTGCAAGAACTGTTCGCCCAAGCCTGTAACGAAGTATTGCTCGCCAGCCCTCCGGCAAACGCCTGTCAGGAGGACGCCGCCCGTTTTGACTTCCTGTTCGAGGATGAGGGCGTTCTGACGCTAACGCCAGAACAGCGCAAACAGCTGCAGGATTACTTTCATACCTCCTCCCAGCCCGATCTGGAACCTTATATCTCCTGCTATAGCCGCGGCCTGCGCGACGGTATCGCCCTGCTGAACCAGATCGGCCTGTTTTGATCCATTTCATTTTTTTAATTATAGCCGGTTTCCTCTATTTCGCCTTTAGGGTAAAAAGAAAAAGGGTCGGGGGCCAATCGCCCCCGTCCCTTTTTACAGTATCCCTCTATCGGTTTAAAATCAGCAGCATGCCCGCGCCCACTAAAGCGCCCGCCACGCCCGACAGCGCGCTTTTTACCAGCGTTTGCCAATGTTCCGCCGGTCGTGCCTGCATGGCGTCCATATCTCGCCGCAGGCTGTCCACATCCTTGCGCATCGCCTTGATCTCTCCTGCCATATCGCGCAGGCTCAGCGCCAGGTTATGTACCGTTTCTACCATTTCGTGTTGTTCGTCGATGCGCTTAAAGGCCATCTTTACATCCGTGCGCAACATCGCTACCGCCTCACGCAGATCGACGATCTCTTGCATAAAGCGCTCGCTCTCCGCTTCCATCTTCGCCCTCCTTACCACCGTGCCCGGTAGCCGCGTAGGTCGAGATGGGTGAAGCCCGCGTATTTGCCCAGGCCCTGGTCCGGGTACATGGCGTTAAGCTTGTTGTACACCGTAGAGGGCGCCACCCCCTGCACCGAGATATCAACCGCATTTGCCGTTAAGTGCTGGCTGGCTTTCGCCCCGCCGCACTGCTGGTTGTAGGTCTTGGTGCGGTATCCGCTGTTGATGATGATGGGCTTTCCCCACACCGCGCGGATCTTCTCAAGCTCCGCCATCAGCGCCCGCACGTTGCCCCAGTACTCCCGCGGTACCGCCGATCCATCCCGGCAGCCAAACTCCCGTAGTTTAAAGTGCTCCGTGCCCGGCTCATCCCCGGCCTGCAGCGCCGCCCAGGTCTTGGGGCCGCAGATACCGTCCACCGCCAGGCCGTTTGCCTCTTGGAACTTACGCAAGGCCTCCTCGCTCTCCGCGCCAAAACTGCCGTCGGCCCCATACTTAGGTAAGGCATAGCCCGCTGCGATGAGCAGCTGCTGCATCTCTCTGACCGCTTCGCCTTTGCTGCCTCGCCTGATCGTCTCGCCCGCGCCTTTGGCCTGCAGCGCCGCCCAGGTCTTGGGGCCGCAAATCCCGTCCGCGCTAAGGCCGTTGTCCGACTGGAACTCGCGCAGCGCGCTCTCTGATTCCGCGCCGAACGTCCCGTCCGCCCCATACTTGGGCAGACTGTACCCCGCCGCGATGAGCAGCCGCTGCATCTTTCTGACCGCTTCGCCCTTGCTGCCTCGTTTGATTGTTTGCATCAAAATTTCTCCTTATATTCATCCGCCTGCGTCCAGCCCGATACGCCCGGCTCCCATGTGTTTGCGTCCACATCGCTGATCCAATGCTTGCCATTGTGGCTGACCTTGTCTCCCTTGTCATAGGCATCCGTTGCGCCGGTCGGCTGCTGCCACTGCGGCCATTCAACCGCCGGATCGTCAATGCGCACCCACAGCGCTACTGCCGCATCCGGCGTCCAACTCTCCTGTGACGTGTGATCCGTCAGGCATTTGTACAGCAGGTCATTGTACTGCACCCGGTCCCCCATCTTGTAGGTAACATCGTTTCCGTCCCACGCCTCAAACAGGCTGGGCATCCCCGCCGCCTGCTCGTCCGGCAACTCTTTAGCGTATAAAGTAATAGCCCGGCGCGTCTGCCGGGCTCTCTCCAAAGCGTCCATATTACTCTGCACCTCCCGTCAGGATTTCGATCTGTTTGCGCATCAACTCCACTTGCTGGCGCAAAACCTCTACTTCGCTGGGCTGCGGCTCTGGCTTGGGAGGCTTTTCCTCCTCCGTCAGCTCCCGCATGCCGCCTGTCTCCTCGTCCCAGATATAGTTGTGCCGGCCCCACTGGTCATACAGCTGGTATTGGCTTTGCACGTGGACATATTCGTCACCCTCGCCCTCTTTAAGCAGGCGGTCCGTTGCTTCCGGCGCTTCAAAAACCTCAGAGAAAATGCGTTTTACCAGTCCCTCATCGTTGCATCTTGCGTATACCTTCATCGTTTCCCCTCCTATGAATATCGCCGTGCGTCAAATTCCGCATGGAAATAATAAGCCCATCGGTCATTGTCTGGTGGTGTGGTATTGCCAAAATCTTCAATCAAAAATTCAGTTAACCCGTCAACTTTCACGCCCCACTCTTTTAGACGTTCATAATTCGTTCTATCGCTATCACCCTTAACCCAAATATGATTTGGCGCCCCCCAATCCTCCGCGCCAAACTTATAACCGCCATAATCGGCCTCGTCGATCATTACGTTATGCGGCTCGTATATAGTCGTCGTCGGAGCAACGCGCATTCTGACAGGAAAGGTAATACCGGCTAGCAAATACCAGCTATCCCGATCCGCAGGTACATGGTGAGTATATAAATAGGTAAAAGGCCTCCAGTAATACCGCATGCAGCGCATCAGCTCCGTTGCATAGTCTGCCGGTACATACGGCGTGGCCGCGCCGCCAACCTCCAGCTTGACCCAGTGCAGGGTATAATCATTGGTTGAGTAATTTGATGCCCCGTTAAAACCAATGCATAAGTCAGTAACATCATCCGGCACAATGCCAGATACGCTGTACACTTGCCTTGTCCCGTCTCCGTTTATATTTTTGTACGTAATATCCGTGCCGCTTCCGCCGCTAAATTTTCCAAACTGTGTACTGTTGCGCAGTATAGCCCTAATCCTTGATCCGGATGCAATCGTGGCCTCAAACGATAGCGTGACTGTTTTCCCAGCCAGTTTTTTGCTATACTCCGCATCCGGGAACGTCTGATGAACATACGTACCCCCGGTATACCCGTTATGCTGTACGCGCAAACCATCCTCTGTACGAGTGATCGTTGCTGCTTCCGACCCTGCGCCATAACTCCAAAACATCCACTGATCCGCACAGTAACCAACCAAGCTATTACCCTTAAATGTATAGCTCTCCAGCTCCTGCCACACATCAAACCCACCGTTGACCAGCAGGTTGGGGTTTGAAAAGCCCATCTCAGAGAGGGAGGCTACCCCCGTTCCGCCGCGCGCCACCGGCAAAATCCCGCTGGTCATATCAGCGGCGTCATGTTTGTGCCCCACGCTGGCAAACCCGCCCTGCTCGATGATGTCCGCCACGGCGTCCCCTTGCTGCTGGGCATAGTCCGCCTGGGTCTGGGCGTTCTGCGCGGCGGTGTTCGCGGCCTGCGCCGCCGTATCCGCTGCGGTCTTCGCGGTGTTGGCCGCCGCAGCCGCGGCCTGAGCCGCGCTCGCCTGGGTCTGGGCGGCCTGGGCCTGCTCCTGGGCCTGCGCCGCCTTTTGCCCGGCCAGGTTGGCTTTCTCATTTGCCAGAGCGGCTGCGCTGTTGGCCTCCTGCGTCACCGTGTTGGCCTCTGCAGTAGCCGCCACCAAAGCGCCGTAATCGTCCGAGCTGATCACCCCGTCCTCGTCATACACGTTGGGCGCCACGTCCAACTCAAAGGTGGCGCTGGCCAGCACCGCCTCGCCCTTGTATAAGATCACCTCACACAGGCATACGCCCGGTACCGTCAAGCACTGCTCTGACAGTGTCAGGCTGCACGCGCTGCCCGAGAGCTGTGCATTTTCGATCACTTGCGTATCATCCGGCTTGCGCAGCGCGTATAGGGCTGTCACGCCCTCCCCTGGCGCATAGGGCATCCCATCCATTACCATCTCGCAGTTGATCTTGCGCGTATCCCTGTCTCCCTGCTTGGCATACAGTTTAGGCGGCGTTACCCGCAGCCCCATGTCCAGCGTCAACTTTTGTACATGTTCCATACTGTTACTCCCTCCTATTGTTTCTCTGCCAGCACATACCGGTTCATCTCCGTGCTCCAGACCCAGTCCACATCTAAGCCGTTGATTTGGTCTATGTCCAGAGCGCGTGTATTGCTATTCACAACATATAAGCACCTTGCGGTCTCTCCACTTGGAAAATACAGGTAAACATTTGGCGTATCGACCGCGCTGTGCTTGATAATTGTCGCTTGCGTATCATCTGCACCTTTTAGTGTAATAACACCAAAGGGTTCTTCCGCGTTGCTGTATATTTCAAGTGTGTCTGATCCGCCACGGCTCAAATAAAAGGCCGATCCGTACATCCTGGCTTTATATTCGCCCGTTGTCATGGTGATACTGCCATCATCTAAACTGATATCCATCGTGCCATTCTGGCTGATCAGTTTTCCGGCTCGTATCAGATCCGCCGACATCGTCCCCGCGGTGATGAAATCCGCCACGATCGCCCCGTCGATGGTCATCGCCGTTTCATAAGGTCCGGCAATGCCGTTTTTTGAAAAGCCCAATCCGTTCATATTCCAGCGCCACACCTTGCGCGCCGCGTCGATGTCCTCCGCGTCCATCACCAATATCTCGGTGGGCTTGCCCTGGGCGTCCATGCGCAGCACCACGTTGCCGCCCTTGGCCCCGGTGATCAGGGCCGTCGCGTTCTCAATCGCCTCGCCCTGCCCGGCTACCCCCTCGCGTACATCCTCCAGCTGGTTTTTGATCTGCTTGATGCTCCCTTCGATCTTGGGCACCGCGGTCGAGAGGGTCACCACATTGTTTTCCGGGCTGAGGGGATACTCCTTGTATTCCACCACCTGGTGCTGCTGGCGGGTGCCCCGTCGCTTGTCCATCAGCGTGACCACCTGATACATCCAGTTGCCTAAAAATGCATAGTCCGGGTTCACCGCCGCCAGATCTACCACGTCGCACTCATAGCTGCGCACCGGATAGGCCAGGCTTTTCAGCTGCTTTTCCGCGTCGGCCTTGAGCTGCGCCGCGTCGGTGTAATCGCTAGCTTTCCAAACCGCCGAGATCACCTTGTCGCAATAGCTCAAATCTTCCACGTATTCCTTGCCGCCGTTGATGTCCGCAAACGTCAATCCATCCTTGCCGTATGCGTACAGCCGGGTGACCAGCTCCGTGCTCATCCCTTTGTAACTCATCTTTTTCAGGTTCAGCTCTTCTACCAGGTATACGCCGCCCGGCGCGATCCCCTCCGGGTCGATCACCGTTACCCGCCGCGCGGGCACGTCGTAGTTGAATACCACCCCAAACGCCTCCGCTGTCTTCCCCAGCAGGTCGTAATCCGTGGCGTATTCCGCCTCCACTGTCCCCGTGCGCAAGATGCCTGCCGCGCCGGTCACCGTCCATCCCGGCGGCGCAATGGCGGCCATCACCTCCGTAAGCGTACGCTGCGTCATCGCAAAGTTTTTGTAGAACCGGTTCTTCCATTCGTCAAGGTCCAGCTGGCAGTCCACCGTGCAGCCGTCCGCGTACTCGTCCAGCGCCTTGATCACAAACCGATTGTCCCCGGTTTCCACCCGTATCTCTTCCATCAGGGCGTCATAGGCCTCATGGCTGGCCGGCAGGTCGAACTCCAGCGTGTCCTCACCGTCAAACGCATGGGTCACGCAGTAGTCCACTCCGGCCAGCGCGTACTGCTGCACCCCATCCCGGTCGTAAATTTTCAGCAACGCCATTCCTCCTTACAGGTAGGCGGGGTAAAAGGCGATCGTTACCTTGACCCCGTCCGGTATTTCGATATAGTTTTCGCCCGGCAGCATCTGGGGGAAAGCCGTGATGTCCGTATCCGCAAAGCGGTTGACCCCCTCCTCCGTCACCCGGTATTCGATCCCGTCCACCGTAAAGTCCTTGCCCGCATGCAGGTTTTTAAGCGTCATCCCCGCTACCGTCACGCTTGCCATATCCTGGTACGGATGTACGGTCAGCCTGTATCCCGAAGCAAGATTGCCCTCGTTGTACACCGTGCCGCTCCCCGTCAGCTCGCAGTCCACCAAAGGCTTGCGCAGCCGGGCAGTAAAGTTCATCGTCACCAGCAGGTAATGCTCCACCCCGGTGTGTTCCATCTCGTACCCCGTCAGGATCGCCGGATACTCAAAGTCCGACCCTTCCTTGCGCAGCACGCAGTGCTTGCTGGCCTCCACCAACCGCGAGAGGTTGATCTGCGCCTCATCGTCGCTGGCGCCGCCCACGTAAAATTCGGCCTCCAGCGGTTTGGCGGACATCTGGGTGTAGTAGTACGCCGGCTCCTCCGGCGGCACCTCCCCGTAGTGGGCGTCCACGCTGCGCGCCAGAATGCGGAAATCGATCAGATCTGCGTCAAAAGCCGCATAGGTCTCGACCCCGTCCACCAAGCACCGCTCGCCCACTCTTGGCGGGCGTCTGTAATGCTTTTGCTTCAATCCTCATCCCTCCTTGAAAGTCTTTTCTGTCCTTCTCCATCGTTATCGGATCAGCCGGCAAAACGGCGTCAAAAAAAGCGCCGCTTTCGCGCCGCTCATCCTTAACGTTTTAAAGGTCCTTATTTTGCCAGCTGGCTCTTTTTCTGCATCAACCGCGAGATCGCCGGCTCCGTCTTGCGCGCCAGCACGTCCCCGTCCAGCTCCAAAGTCGTGTAGTTGTCGATGCGGTTCTCCACCACCACGGGGTTCTCCCTCATCGCCCGGGATACCGCCTCCATGATCGCCTCCGGGTCAAAGAACTTGTCGCTTTGTACTTTAATGGAGCCCTGCCAGTCCGGTGCCGCAAAGTCCGAGAAGTCGAAGTCGCTGGAAAATCCCATCTCGTCGCTCACGCTCTGCGACAACCTGCGCGCCGCCTGCATCACCCGATAACGGTTTTCGTCCATCCCCTCTGCCAGCCCTTCCACAAAGTGCGGCATCCAGGTCTCATAGTCCCGCAACGGCCCCTCGTCCGGGCGGGAAAAATGCATGATGCGCCGGATGGCGCTGGCAATGCCATTGGCTTCCATAATGATCAATTCTCTCGTATCGTGCAAGCCCGAATAGAACCCAAAGCCAAAATCATGGCCCCACATATAACCGGGGAAGCTTCCCAAGGGATTCATCGCGCTGTTTACGTTATCCGCCTGCGCGTTAATAGCGTACATTTGGCTATACATACCGCCCGCCATCATCGAGATGGGGTTCGCACCGTATCCGCTCCATCTCGGGTCATATGCGTTCGAGCTGGCGGTCGCGTTCATCTGATCCATCATGGCCTGCATCTGGCCGTTGGCAAACCAGCTTTGGCTTCCCAGCCCGCCGCCTAGCTGTGTACCCATGTTGCCGCCCAGCATATAGGCCAGCATCGGCAGGTTGGATAGCATCAACATTCCGCCCAGCCCCATCAAAAAGGCCTGCATCTGCGCGTTTGGTCCCTCTCCATTTTCTATCAAGCTGTTTAAATAGGCCATCATCGCGTTAGCGCCCGAGCCGTACATGGCCTCGGGTACCTGCTGATCGTTGTTTACCGCCTCCGCCACGCCGGTCTGCTGGTCGGTCACCGTCTGATTTAGTACGCCCTGGTTTTCCTGTAGGCCCTGTGCCTCGGCCTGCGCCCCTTCGCTGCCCTTATTTTTCAGCGCCTCTGGCAACTGCTGGTCTTCCTGCGCCGCTTGTGCACCGCTGGCATTTACTTCTTGTACTGCGCCTACGACCTCTCCTTCCCCGCTGCGGATACCTTCCGCCTGCGCATGGGTGACCAGTTGCCCTTCATACTGGTTCGTCATGCCTGTCTGCCGTGCGCTTTCCTGGGCGACCGATTCAGCTGTGACCCACATTTTGTTCACTTCGTCATAGACCACGCCGGAACTCTGTGCCAAGCCGTCTGCCGCCGCGTCCCCAACTTTCATCCCCTGTCTATTCATCTCCTGCGCAACAAGGGCGGAGGCGTCCTGGCTGGTGTTTTGCATAGTTCGGAACAAGCCACTTTCAGCATCATATATTTGGTTTGTTTGAGATGCAATTCCTGCAGCCAAGCTTTCATCCAGTTTCTCGCCATTTTCTTTAGCCTGTTTTAGCATGGCATCAAGCTCTGGCGAATTAGCCAATTGTTGCCCAAGCAAGTACATTGCAGCATCGGTATCGCCCGTCATCGCCTGCAGGCGCTTCGCATCCGTAATACCTTTACTCAAATTTTCCGGCACCTGCATGCCCTTCTCTTTATATTCCTCGGCCAGGGCCTCCCATTTATCCACCTCGGGCTTCATGCTGTCTACGTAATCCTGGGTCGCTTTAAGGGCGGCTTCGTCCATCAGCATGCCGTTGTTCACCGTATCGATTCTCACTTGATTAGCCATTTCTTTAAGAGAACCGCCAAATTTGGTGTTCAGATCGCTGAACCCCATGCTGGTGATGCCTTTGATCTTATCCATTGAACCAGTAAATTGATCTTTGAAGCTATCCTCTAAAATACCCGTGGTATATTCAAAGGCGCCTAATGATACCTCCGCTTTGTTTTGCGAAAGGTTCATCGTCATCTCGTCCACAGCCTGCTGTTTGATTTGGCCAGCTACTTCTTCAGATACCCCGGCCTCGATCATCGCATCGTAGTTGTCCAGAATCAACTGCATCGTAATAGCGTTGGCCTGGCTGGCCTCCTGCTCGATCTGGTCGGTAGCCTCCTTGATTCTGGCCATCACCTTATCATAGCTTTCTTTATTGGGTTTGAGGTTATCGCTACCCAAAACAACATCCAAATTGGCGATGGTCGCCTCAAATTTTTTGCTTTGCAGTTCCTTCAAGGCATCGTTATATTTACCTTGCAGCTTTTGAATATCCGGCTGATACTTTTCAAAATCATTTTCTTCCATAGCTTTGCTGATTACGGCGGCCAAATCCCGTCCCAGGGCCGCTAACTCATTTTCAGCGCTGCCATAATAAGCGTTTGTAAAGGCTAAAAGCTGCGAACTGGAGTTTGAATCCTGCCCAAAGCTGACGCCCAGGGCAAGCGTCATGGTGTAGTGCTGTTGTTCGGCATACTGTTGTGCCGATGCGATATAGCTATCGATCGTCGCTTTGTAATCTTCCTGTTCCTCCGGGGTCAACCCAATGCCTACCTGAACCTTCCAGTCGTATTGGTTTAACTTGGCCAAAGCTTCGTTCAATTCATTCTCCGTCTGGTCCATCTTGCCTTTCGCATCCATGTAAGTGGAAATCTGAATGGTCCAGTCCGTAGTAGTCAGCCTTTTCGCCACCGCCTCCAGATCTTCTGCGGCCCATTTGGCCTTACCAAATTGTTGTTCTAAGTTGGCCTGTACGCTGGCTTCATGGGCTTTGCCAAACGCCTCCGCCGCCCATGTGCCCATCGTTCCAAACGCTGTAGCCAATCCCGCCACAGCTCCTGCGACCGGATTGATGGCTCCCGCGACAGAGGTAATCGCTCCGCCGACGTTCGCTACAGATGAGGCGGCGTCCTTATACTTGGTTTCGGTATCCGTAAATAGTTTCGCTACGTCAACTGCCGCCGTTCCCAGCTTCCCCATTTCAGTTTTTGCCGTCTCTCCTGCAGTTTTGGCCTCCTTTCCCATATTCTTCATGGATGAACTAACTTTGTCCGCATTGATGGCTACGATTTCCAGCGCGGTTTTCGTCTCGCCCGATCGCAACGTGATGTCCTTCAATCCATCAGTTAGCTTTCCAACCTCCGTCATCCACGACGATGATTCCAGCGTAAATTTTACTGTTTCCGCCATCTTATATACCTCCTTTTTTCATAATAAAAGCCGCCGGCATTTTGCCTGCGGCTTTATCTGAATAGCGATCCAACACTCAAGTATTGGCATTATTTGCCTATTATTCCCTAAAATATTCCCCATTTGCGTTTCGTCTATTACGGGTCAAGTACTGACATCGCTATACCTGCACTATCTAATACACGTTCTAATTCTTCCCCTGCCACATACTGGCTATCTGCTGTTCTCTCAATACGAAAAGCGCCAATTCCATCCTTTAACTTTAGTGCATATACTTCAGTTGTAGTCCCCCAATCCTCTTCATAATAAACCATATAATGAATTGCTTCTTGTTCAGCAATTGTTCGCGTTCCAAGCATTTCGCTCCGCTTATATTTGGGCATAGTAGCATTAGATTCATTTTGATAGTACTCTTCTAATGATTCGTGAGTATCTTTAAATATTAATCTTAAAGTTGTCTCTTCATCAATTTTAAACCACTTGGCGGTACTTCCGTCATATTTATCATCAATAACATCCGTCAGTTCCCAATTGTCGGGCATATAGCCAATCTTCAAGCGTCCTACATAATAGTTTTCCGGATGCGGCTCCTTGCACCCCGCCATCCCCAGGCATCCCAGCGCCAACAAAACTGCCAGTAATAAGCATACGGCTCTTTTGTTTCCTCTCATTTTTATCCCCCTTTCTCTTTTCATATTATACCGTATGCCACCGCTTGGTTACAATAGCAGCCCCCCATATACCACCCTCCTTTCCACTTATAAATTTCCAGTCCCTCCGTCATTTTTAGGGCTTCACTCATCCAGGATGAGGACTCGATCACCATCTTGATGGTCTCTGCCATTAAATTTGCACCTCCTACTTGGGGTCTAAAAAAGCCACTACACTGCTGTAGTGGCTTTTTCATGCCTTATATCATTTATCGCTAACATCTCTATCTTCGCCAATTTCAAAGCTAAGCTTTTCTGCTGAATTCAAAAGTCCTTGAAATTGTTCACCATTTATATCATATTGGCTATTAGGAGTTTTTTGAATTGCTATGGACCCAACACCATCTCCACATTTAAATGTATAGCACTCAATATACCTGAATTTAACATCTTCTCTTTTTGTCCGTTTTATATGCGTTGCCATAAAATTCGTAAGCTCCACAGTATCTAATACTTCGTATTTTTCCCCTTCCTCCAGTTCTTTCTTATCTGCTTTTATTTTACTATCTACTAGCCAATATTGTGGATAAAACGAAGCTACAAATCTAGTATCAGCATCAATCTCCAGAGTAATAGAAGGGATTGCTAATTCTCGGTAATCTGCAATCATCTTCCAATTACCTGGAATGTCTTGTACCACAAGGTTCCTTACGACATACATTTGCGGCTCTGGCTCTTTACACCCCGCCATCCCCAGGCATCCCAGCGCCAACAAAACCGCCAGCACGAAGCATACGGCTCTTTTATTTCCTCTCACTTTGTATCCCCCCTTATTATTTATTATACCGTACACAGCCGGGGAGATACAACGATTGTCCGCGCGCCATCATTACCCGTATTCAGGTAATCAATCGTTTCTCATGGAGCCACACCGGGGTAACAGAAAAGCACGCATCTTCATACGTGCTTTTCTCCACTCCCATATTCGCAGCCTATCCCGCGCCGGGCAGCCCAAACTGTGCCCGCCTGTACGGCGCAGGGCCTTTAGGTCTGCATCAGTTCGCCGTAAAACTTGCGGAGGCTTTGGACCCGCTGCTCAAACACCGGGGTAAATCCCTCTTCGATCTGCCGCTGGATGAAATAGCAGGCCTCGTCCAGGCAATAGGCTGTATAGCTGTCCTCATCAATGCCCATTAGTTCGCTTGGCCTTCTTCGGTACGCTCGCGCCATCCCGATGATCGGCATCACTTTCCTGCTCTTTACGAAAGGATTTCAGGGCATCCACCCCCGTCTGGCAGAAGTTGTAGATATACAGCAGCTGGGTGTCCGTCAGCCCTACGCCGGCCTCTTCCAGCTCCTCATAGGTGGGCTCCACCAGACTCTCCCGAGCGATTACCGTCATCGTCTCGGCGATTTGCTTAAAATCCTCTCCGTCCTGAGCCTTTTCCAGGTTGATGCCGTTTTTGAACAACTCCGCAGCGGCGGTCAGCAGGGCGTTGGGGATCCGCCCCGCCTGCGCCATCGCCAGCATGGAGACCCGTTTGAGTTTCACGCAGATGGGCTCGTCCGCCACGAAGCCCGGGAGGGTGACCTCGCACCCGTCCTGATAACTTTTGAACTTTTGCATCGACGTTACAGCCATATTGCCTTTCCTCCTTAGTTTTTATTTATTGGGATTACGCGCCAGGCGTGACCACCGGGTCGCTCACCGTGGGCAGCGCGTCCACGTAGGCGATGGTATAAGGGGCCTCGCCGTTGCCGGGCGCCGAGTTGATGGAATACTCCGTTACGCGGAATACGTCGTCCTCGCTGCCCAGGCCCACAGGGGAACCGGTGCAGCCAGGATAGCTCACCTTTTCATAGCCCACCACTTCAGAGCCGGACATCTGCGCGGAATACGCATCCAGGCTGAAGACTACAGGCTCAAAGGCGGAGCCGGATACCTCCGGGGTATAGCCGGTGATTTTGCCCGACTCATCCTTAGTCACCGTGCCGCCCTGCAGGATCTCCAGCAGCTCCAAAATGGTCATGTTGTCCGTCAGGGTCAGGATATGGCCGGTGATGGTCTTGCTCTCCTTCTTCTGGGCCTTCAGCGCCCCTTTGATGATGAGCTTAACCGCCTCCTTGGTCTCGATCTGGGGTTCCACGCCCAGCTTGGTGCCAGAGGTGATGGCGATGCAGCGCGGCGTCTCCTCCTTGGTGGTCACTACGATCATGCTGCAATCGATCATTGCGCGTTCAGTGCCTTTTACCGGCGTAGTCGTTGCCATAATATAATCTTCCTTTCATCTTTTGTTTTGGTTCGATCGCTCACTTGTTCTCATTCCCATGGCCTAAAAGGAGGGCGCGGCGCGGTGCCGCCTGCTCTTCTCTCTTGGGTTATGCAACCCCATCAGGGTCGCGCGCCCGCCTGCCTTTGCCATGGATTATCGCGGCCCGGGCTCGTTGCCCGCGGTTTTTAAGGGCCGCCCCTGCGGTTCGGTTGCGAAATAGGCGCCATACTTCCTCCGCGCCGCCCGGGTAAACGCCTCCGGGTCGTCCAGCAGCCAATCCTCGGATGGCTGCGCCTCACCCATCGCCAGCAGAATGTAATCGGCGTCCATACATCCCGCCATCATCAGGTTGCGGGCCAGGATGCGGCGCCTTTGCTCCAGTTTACGCAGCGCCCGTTCCCGCATCAGCTCCTGTTGCAGCCCGCCAAGATCCATGGCCTCGTAACCGGCCAGCCGTGCGTTTGCCGCATCCAGCCCAGCCTGCAGGGCCCGGTTCCGTTCGCTGAGCTTCGTCAGCTGCTTTTTTAATGCGTTGATCTGCGCGCCGCAAGCGTCCAGTATCTGGTCGATCGCATCCTTGTTCAGGCCAAAAGCCTGCAAAAAACTACGGTTCATCCCGCTCTCCCCCTTCCGTTACGCGTTTTTTACGAGGTTTCGCGCCTCCAATAGTACATTTTGTGGACTATTCGGCAAGCAACCGCTCTTTTTCCTGCCCGCTTCCCGATGATACCATTATACGTCTTGTTTTCGCGTCTCTGTTCGCCTTTAGATCAATCTCAGTTTTTTTGCCACGATCCAGATAAACCGCCTTCTCCGCTCATAGAAATTAGTTTTACCCAGCGGCAGCGCGCTGTACTCAAAGGTAAAGTTTCTCCCCAGCACGCAGCTGTCCAACACGGCCTGGCGCACCCTGCGCCGCTCCTCTTCGGAGGGAATATCCGCGCCGGCGTCCTCCTGGGCCTCCTCGATAGCGCGCATAATGCACACGTTCGGGTGCTGTTCCAGCTGGATAAGCCGGTTCGCGCGGCTGGCCGTGTTATCGCCCGTACTGCCACTGCGCGGAAAATATACCCGGCCGCCGCGTCCGTCCGCCATTACGTATTCCTCAAACCGCTTGCTACCCTGGTGTAGGATCTCCTCGCGCTGCTGCTGGTACCACATCTTGCGCCGCGGATACCCTTGAATATAGCCCATCACCGTTCTGCGCACATCTTCTGGCATCTTATATTTCGTCTGGCTCATCTGCTCCCCCCTCAACCCATTTATACAACCTATTCTTGTCGTGCGGTTTATCAACAACATATCGTTGTGTTTGTAATTATAGTACGCTATTATGTTGTAGTCAAGGTGGTTTTTAACTATTTTTCTATGATTTTACAACTTATTGTGGTATATTAAATGCAGGAGGGATCGAATAAATGTTTTCAGATCGTCTGCGGGCAGCGCGCAGCCAGCTGGGTTACTCCCAGCGCGCGGTGGCCGAAAAGCTATCCATTTCCCAACAGGCCTATGCACGGTATGAGGCCGGCACATCCTCGCCCAATCCGGAGATGTTGGGGCGCATCGCACATCTACTGGGCGTCAGTGCCGATTTTTTGCTGGGAAGGCCCATGGCCTCCCCAGCAAAAGGGGCTGTTCAGATTCCCGTATTGGGCCGCGTAGTCGCCGGCATCCCTATGGAAGCCATCGAAACGGTGATCGATTACGAGGAGATCCCCGAGGAAATGGCCGCCGCGCACCAGTATTTCGCCCTAAAGATCACCGGGGACAGCATGGAGCCCAAGTTCAGCGCGGGCGACGTGGTCATCGTTCGCCAGCAGGATACGGTGCAGACCGGGGATATCGCCATCGTGCTGGTCAATGGCGACGACGCGACCATCAAGCGCGTTAAGCTCAGCCCCGAGGGGATCATGCTGATCCCCACCAATGCGGCTTATGAGCCAATGTTTTACACCAACGCCCAGATCGAGTCCCTGCCGGTTCGCATCCTGGGCAAGGTGGTGGAGCTGCGCGCCAAGTTTTGAAACGCGCCTCCCCCACGCTTGCATGAATGTTCATCAACAGGTTCGCGTTTTAAACATCGGCCCAGCATTCTGTAGAACTATAACCCCCGCATCGCACCTCGGCATTGCGGCTGCGCAGCGTTTTTTTGATGATCCTGCCAAACAAAAAAATTCGCAAACCATATCATCGGTTTGCGAACTTGGGTGCGAGAGCTTGCCGCCGTTTAGGCGCTATAAAATCTTATTATAGAATGTTGGTGCTGAATTTTCGCAATAAGCTAGCGGCATGCCGTCGCTTTGTCCACACTCTGCGCCATGATGCTGCGCAACATAAAAAAACGCCGTAAGCAATGCAGCTTACGGCGATGTGGTGGAGATGAGCGGATTCGAACCGCTGGCCTGTTACATGCGAAGCAACCGCTCTAGCCAACTGAGCTACACCCCCACGGCGATATTCAGTTACCACAACCACTTTATATCCGTGGTGCAAGCAATATTATAGCATCCACAATGCCGATTGGCAAGCCCTATTTTAGATATTTCTCACCCCTATTCGCCATACCTGAACCGCGCATTGGTCTAAATAAAAAAACAGAAGCCAGCCTTTGCCAGGCTGGCTTCTTCCATCACAGTTCAGTATTTCCCTATGCCGCAGGCTGCTCCGTCGTCGTAGACGGGGTAGGCGTGGGCGTTGGGGTCGGCGTCGGGGTAGGCGTCGGCGTCGGAGTAGGCGTGGGGGTAGGCGTCGGCGTCGGGGGGGGCGTCGGCGTCACAACAGGCGTAGGCTCCTCCGAAGGCTCTGGCGTGGGGGTGGGTTTCGGCGTCGGCGTCTCCACCGGGATGGTCTCGTCCCGGTTGGGATTCTTCGGGTCTGGATCTGTGGGATCCCACTTGGTTCCCGCGGCAACCTTACCCGTGCTCAAACGGGAAGGCACGCCCGGCCAGGAGCCGCTGGCCACGATCTCCACCGTCGTCCCGGAGCGGCAGTTGTCATAGATCCACTTGGCGTCGATAGTCCGCAAGCGGATACATCCGGCGGATACAGCGCTGCCCAGCTGATTATACATATTCCACTTGAGCGTATCGTTGCGCGGCGCCGCAAACGGAACCGAATGGAACAGGATATGTCCCGTGATCCGCGTGCAATACTGCCCGTATACGCCGCCATTAAGCAGATGCCAGCGGTACTTATCGGATGTCTTAAAGGTGCCCTTAGGCGTCTTTCCACCCGCGCCCGAGGAGCAGATCATGCTGCGAACAGGGATGGTAAAGTTGCCCGAATCGTCCTTGGCAAAGGCGGTGACCACCTGACCCTTCAGGTTGACCCGGATCAGGTACCCACCGTTATACCCCGCAGGCAGGTTTGCACTGGGCGTAGCCTGTGCCGCAGAGGGCGTAGCTGTTGCAGAAGCTGACGCGGATGCGCCCGCCTTTACTTTATAGAGAAGCTCTCCATTCTCGCCTACCATGTTTGGGCTGAGTGAATCCGCCGGCACCATGGCGCCCGAGATGTATTGCAGCGCGGGGTCCATCACATACCCCTCCGGCACATTGATCTTAGGTACGGATACCTGACGCTGTTCAGCACTCTGCTGCGCGGCATCAGAATCCATCGGCACCAGCGCGTCCTGCACGGCAGGTTGGCACCCGCCTGCAAGCAATGCCAAGCACAAAATCACACTAATTACCATTAGTAGCGATACTTTTTTCATACCCTTACTCCATTCCCCTATTTTCTCATCTGTCGCGTAAAATTTTACAATAACAAAGTTATTATAACATAACTGCGCCTCAACCTTAATATCTATTGTGTAAAATATTGCCGGTGATTGATTGCCTGTACGCAATAAATATGTTAAAATAACTTAAAATTCAATCGGACAGTTCGTAACCATCCTGTCCTAAAACAAAACTACGGGCAAACCTGCCGCTTTACGGGCGGACGGGATAAAAGGCCTGGCAACAAGGCCCTTTTATTTTGCATGCCCGCGGGAGGTCTTTTTTATGCAGAAAAAATCCGTACGCTATCTCGTCCAGGCAGCGCTGATCGCCGCGCTGTACGCCGCGCTTACCCTTGCGCTGCAGCCCATCAGCTTTTCAGCCACCGGCCAGGTGCGCGTTTCCGAGGCGCTGACCGTGCTGCCCTTTTTCACCCCGGCCGCCGTGCCCGGGTTATTCGTAGGCTGCCTGCTGGCCAACCTGATCGGCGGCTACGGCATCCTGGATATCGTCTTTGGCTCGCTGGCCACGCTGTTGGCTGCACTGGCGGCGCGCAAGCTGCGCCGCTGGCCTTTTCTCGTGCCGCTGCCCTCGGTGCTGTTTAACGCGGCCATCGTCGGGCCCATGCTCAGCTATGTTACGGGCTTCCCCATGCTGCCCACCGTGGGCTATGTAGGGTTGGGGCAGCTGGCAGCCTGCTATGTGCTGGGCCTGCCGCTGCTATACCTGCTGCGCCGGTATGACAAGATCCTTTTCCGCATGGACCCATAGGCTTGGTTGATCCCTTTATTTCTATGTAGCCTGTCCGCCCAATATGAACCATTAAAAGGTGATGGCCTAAGCCATCACCTTTTATGATTAACGGTATAAAAACTCCGCCTCGCCGATATCGTAAATATCCGCCGGCCGGTCCGGCGAGGGGACGCCTTTGATCTGCCCCGCCTGCGCCCTGCGCGCCCCTTCCAGCAGCCGGGGCAGCAATTCTTTCCCCACCGTCGCCGGCCCGTGGGAGGGATAGATGGTGTCAAACCGCGCCTGCAGGCCGATCAGCTTTTCCAGGCTGGCCTGGTAGGCGTCCATATCCCGCCAGCGCCCGAACAGGTGGATCGAGCCGGCCTGCACACTGTCGCCCGAGAGCAGGATCCGCTCCTGAGCATCCAGCAGCGCGATGCTGCCCGGCGTATGCCCCGGGATCAGGATCACCTCAAAACAGCGGCCACCAAGGTCGATCACGTCCCCTTCCCACAATGGCAGGGCCTGCCGGCCTCTGCCCGCATCGGATTGGTGATAATGCTCGAAGTCCGACGGATGCATGTAGGCGCAGGCAAAGGCCGCGTTGCCCCCGCAATGATCCCAGTCCGCATGGGTGTTGACCACCATCACCGGCCGTTCTGTCAGCCCTTCCACCAGGGCGCGAATATCCCCCTGGCCAAAGCCGGTATCTACCAGCAGCGCCCTTTCGCTGCCCTCGAACAGGAAAAATCGCGTCCAATCCTCGTCGATCCGCCAACTCTTTTCGCCAATCCCAAAAACCTGATAATGGTTCGCGTCCATTATATGCTCCTCCATAACGGTCAAAGCCGGATCACCTGATAGGGCATCTCTCGGTCAAAATCCCGGGCAAGATCGAACGCCTCGCCATAGGGCTGTGCGCACAGGTGCATCCGCACCCCTGGCCCCGCCTGACGGTAGGCCGGCCAATCGGGCATGCCACATGTCTGCGGCGTGCCATTGAGGATAAAGTTGTTCCAGATCGCGTTCATCCTCTTGGCCAGCGCATGATTTTGCGCCGTATCGGGGAAGCCCTTGTGATATTCCTTTTCATCAAAATCAAAAATGTAGGGCATCTCGGTAAAGTGCGCGGCCAAGGGTACGTTGTTTTGGTCGTGATCCCATCGGTACAGCCATACCGGGCTGCCCCCTTTTGCCAAAAGGGCAGCTAATGCCAGAGTATGGTTACCATAAACATAGGTCGTCATAATATCCGCCATGGCGTCCGGCCCATCCATGCTTTCCAGCCGCTTTAGGTATTCTGCCTCCACATGCGGACGGTTAAGGCCAAAATTAGCCAGGCAATGGTCGATAAACGCCGGCGTAAAGTCATCCGGCTGCACCGGGGTGCGCAGCTCATCCCGGTTGCAGCCGATCAGCACCGGAATATCCTTAAGCGCCCCGCGGGCGATAGTTTCCTGGGGCGGCTCTTTCAGATTGATCCCATCGATCACCGGCCCGAAGGTGTGCGGCAGGTAAAGCCCGCCCTCCAGCCGCGCCTGCCCGGCGATAATCGCCTCGGCCGGCAGGGTCAAAAGCTGCCTTGCGTCCTTACTCTCCAGCCCAAAACCCTCTTTTAGCGTTTTACGCGCCAAGACCGACGCCGTGTGCCGGTCCCGGATGGACTGGATGGCCCCGCTTTGCAAAATAGCCTTGTGGAAAAGGCCCTGCGCCGCGGGCAGCGCCAGCAGTCCGCCCACCGAGCGGCCGCCCGCGGATTCGCCCATGATGGTCACGTTTTCCGGATCACCGCCAAAGCGGGCGATATTCTCGCGGATCCATCGCAGCGCGGCCAGCTGATCCAGCAGTCCGCAGTTGGCGGACTGGGCATACTCCTCCCCCAGCAACTCGCCCAGGTACAGATAGCCCAAAATGCCCAGCCGGTACTGGATGGCCACCAGCACCACCTCACGCTCCTGTACGAAGTGCTGCCCGTCAAAACAATCCTCGCTGTTCCATCCAAAGCAAAGCCCGCCGCCATGGATGTGCACCACCACCGGGCGCCTGCCGCCATCAGCTTTAGGCGTCCAAACGTTTAAGTTCAGGCAGTCCGCCTCGCTCATCTGCGCGCCGGCGTTATCCGGATGCGCCGGATTTTGCATGGCCCGCGGGCCAAATCGGGTGCAATCCCGCACGCCGTCCCACTTTTGTGGCGGCTGGGGCGGCTTAAAGCGCAGCGGCCCCACCGGCGGCGCGGCAAAGGGTATGTTTTTATAGGCTTCAAAGCGCCCCTCGCGTATCCCCTCTATCCGGCCGTATGTCGTTTCAACGATCATCTCTTCTCCCCCTTATTTGATAGCTATATCGTTTTAGCCCTCTTTATCTCGATTATACCCTGCCTGGGGAAGCCCTGTAAAGCGGCCGCTATGCTTAATCTCTATTATATTTCACCTGCAAATAAATCCAAAACAGTTGAACTAAGGTTTTTTCTATTTCCGAGAAAAGGCTATATCCGCCACCGCAGAATAGGTTATAATCTGTTTAGGTTCGCTTGCAACAACCTGAAACATCTTAAAACGCTGAGGTGAGAACGTTGTATAGACGTATCCGAGAGCTGCGGGAGGATCGGGATCTGGACCAGAAGCAGGTTGCACAAATGCTTGGCATGTCCCAGACAGGCTATTCCAAATATGAAACCGGTGAAAATGACATACCCACGCAGATACTACTCAAGCTGGCAGATTTTTATGATACAACGGTAGATTATCTTTTGGGGCGGAGTCAAAAACCCAAGCCATAACAAAGGGGGCCCGGCAGTATGCTGCCGGGCCTTTTGTATTTTAGCCCGCCCCCTCCCGGCCGCCCAGCAGGTCGTCCTGGCGCTCCTGCATGAACTGGCGGGTGTAAAGCTCGTAATAATGCCCCTTTTGTCCCATCAGCTCCCGATGGCTGCCCTGTTCGACGATCCTTCCCCCGTCGATCACCAGTATCCGGTCTGCCGAGCGGATGGTGGAAAGCCGGTGCGCCACGATAAAGCTGGTGCGGTTCTCCAGCACGTTGTAGATGGCCTGCTGAATCAACGCCTCGGTCTCGGTATCGATGGAGGAAGTGGCCTCATCCAGCACGAACAGCTGCGGATCGGGCAGGATAGCCCGGGCAAAGGAGATCAGCTGTTTTTGCCCGGTGGAAAGCAGATTGCCCCCTTCGCCCACCTGGGTATCGTAGCCCTTCTCCAGCGCCTCGATAAATCCATCCGCGTGCACCAGCCGCGCCGCACGCCTGACCTGTTCCAGGGAAGCCGAGCGGTTGCCGTAGCGGATATTGTCCGCAATGGTCCCGCTGAACAGGTGGGGGGATTGCAGCACGTATCCAAGGTTTGATTGCAGCCAAAGCTGCGAGCGGGCCCTGTAGTCCTTCCCGTCGATCAGGATCTTGCCCTCCGTAGGCTCATAGAACCGGCATAGCAGGTTGACGATGGTGGACTTGCCCGCCCCCGTTTCCCCCACCAGGGCAATGCGCTCGCCCGGGCGCACATCCAGGTTAAAATCCTCCAGCACCCGCTCGCCGCTTTGATAGGCAAAGCCGGTGTGCTGGAAGGTCACGCGGCCCTTGATGGGCTCCCAGTTCTCCCGCTTGGGGGCGAACACATCCCCGTAGATGGCCTCCACGCCCTGGCTGTCGGTGATCTCCGGCTGAGTCTCCACCAGGTTCATCACCCGCTCGGCCGCGGCCTGCGCGCTTTGCAGCTCGGCAAAGATGCGGGCCAGCTGCTGGACGGGATCGAAAAACTGAGTGGTATAGCTCAAAAAGGCCGCCAGCGTGCCGAACCCGGTCAGCAGCGCGATATTGCCGCCCTGCCACAAGGCCAGCGCCGTGCCGATGGAGCCCAGCACCATGACGATGGGCATGTAGATGGCCGAAAACGTGGCGCTTTTGACCGAGGAACGGTACATCTCCTCCGTCAGCACCTGAAACTCCTCCAGGTTGGCCTGCTCCCGCACCAGGGTCTTAGAGGTCTTGGCCCCGCTGATCCCCTCGTTAAACGCCCCGGTGATCCGGCTGTTGGTGCGGCGGATGATGCGGTGATAGTGCAGAATCTTTTTCTGGAAATACAGGCTGACCACCGCCAGCGGCGGCAGCACCACCAATACCAGCAGCGCCAGGCGCCAGTTCATGGCCAGCATGGCCCCCGCCACGCCCAGCACAAAGCAGATGGACCAGGCCACATCCGTTAAGCTCCAGCCGATGGTCTCGCTCAAGCGGTTGACGTCGCTGGTCATCCGGGCCATCATATATCCCACCGGCGTATGGTCGTAAAAGGAGAAGGAGAGCTGCTGCAATCGCTTAAACCCCTCTTTGCGGATATCGTAGCTGACGTACATCTCCACCTTGCTGGCCTTGCGCACAAAAAACGCCACCAGCGCCCCCTGGATGCCGAAGATCACCGCATACACCGCCATAAACCCGGGCAGCCCCTGCAGGGAATTGCTTGCGATATAGGTATCGATGGCGTACTTGGTCAATAGCGGCAGGGCAATATCCGCCGCCGCGGTAAACACCATGGCCACAATGATGGCGATCAGGTCCCGCCGGTAGGGCAGGGCGAACTTGAGCAGCCTGCGCCAGATGGAAAAGCCGATCTTCTCGTCAAAATCTTTTTCTTTAAACCCTTGCATAGGCTTTAAATTCCTTTATTTTATTGGTCTTACGCCTCCTGCGCGGCGCCCTCTTGTAGCGCCCAGATGCGCCGGTACAGCCCTTCTTCTCCCAACAGCGTTTCGTGCGTACCCCGCTGGACGATGCGCCCCTCCTCCAACACCAAAATCTGGTCCGCCTCCGAGAGGGTGTTGATCCGGTGGGAGATGATAAAGGTCGTGACGCCCCTGCGCCGTTTTTGCAGTGCGGCGCGTATGGTGGCGTCCGTCTGGGTGTCAACCGCGCTGAGCGAATCGTCAAAGATCAGGATGGGCGCATTTTGCATCAGCATCCGGGCGATGGCCACCCGCTGCTTCTGTCCGCCCGAGAGGGTGACCCCGCGCTCGCCCACCGGCGTCTCATACCCCTGGTCAAAGGAGGTGATCACTTCGTGCACCGCGGCGATGCGCGCCGCCTCGATGATCTCGTCCTCTCCCGCGCCCCGCTTGGTAATGCCGATATTCTCCCGTATGGTCTTGGAGAAGAGGAAGGGCTCCTGCAGGACGATGCCCACCCGGCGGCGCAGCCACTTGCGATTCAGCTGCCGGATCGGGCGCCCACCCAGGGTGATCTCGCCCTTATCGTAATCGTACAGGCGCTGCAAAAGGTGCACCAGCGAGCTTTTGCCCGAACCGGTGGCGCCCAATATGGCAATGGTCTCCCCCACCTTAGCGGTAAAGGATACATCCCGCAGCACCGGCTTATCCTTTTCATAGCCGAACCACACGTGGTCAAATACGATGTCGCCCCGCACGGCCTGCTCGTCCTGCACCCCGTCGTCCGGCTCGGAAGGCTGGGTCAATATCTGCTGTAGCCGCTCAAAGGAGACCATGGCCTTGCCCATATCCGCCAGGATGCGCCCCAGCTGGCGCACCGGCCAGAGCATCATGCTGGAATAAGAGGTAAACACCAGCATCGACCCCAGGGTGATCTCGCCGCTGACGGTCATGGCGACCCCCGCGGTCAACGAGATGCCGATCTGCAAAAACCCCATGTAGTCGCTAAAGCCCCAGTAAAAGCCCATCAGCTTCATCAGTTTATAATATAGATCCCGGTTGGTGCGGTTGTACCGGTCAAACTTTTCCACCTCGTAGGCCTGCTGGCCAAAGGCGCGCACCACCCGCATCCCCGTCAGATTCTCCTGGAGCACGGTGCTCATCTCGCCCTCGGCCTCGTCCGCCCGGCGAAAGCGCTGCTGCACCTTTACAAAATAGATCAGCGAGAACAGGAACATAGGCGGCACCATGATAAGGGATATCCCCGTCAGCTTGGGGCTGATCGGCAGCAGGATCGCCACGGCGATGCCCACCATAAATACGCCCCGCACCAGCTCGATCACCTGCACCGCCAAAAAGCGGCGTATGGTCTCCACATCCGAGGTGCACCGCTGGATCAGGTCTCCCGTCTCGGCCTTGACGTGATAATCGTAAGAGAGGGTCTGCAGGTGGCCGTAAAGCCGGTCCCGCAGGCGCTGGGCGATCCCTTCCGACGCTTTGGCCGTGTACCGGCCGCGGAAATAGGTAAATAGCCCGCCGATCAGCGCCATGGCCACCAGTATGACCGCGCTGACCCACAGGTTCTGCCGCCAGGCCTCCCGCCCGCCGGCCATTTCGATCCAGTTCACCAAGGTTTGCGGCAGGTCAAAGGGCTGGGTGTCGATCACGCTGTCCACCGTGACCCGTACGATCAGCGGCATGGCATACCCCATCAGACTGGCTACGCCCACGCTGATGATCGCCCACAGGTATTGCAGGCGGTTGCCGCGGGTCAGGGCCAGCATGCCTCTTAAATCGCCAAAGTTCCGGCGAAAGCTGCTCTTTCGGGCTTGTTTCATAAGGCCCTCCTATAACGTTGTTAAATTGTCCTGTTTCCAAAAGGAGAAATTATTTTTGCGCATTTCGTCCGCGCAAGCGGCGCTCCCCGGCCGGGGCGCTATGAGATATTATGCCCCGGCCCCCGCGCCGGATGATTACTGAGAATTGACGATTTTCTTCCCCCATCCCCTATCTACCCTATAGGGCGATGGCCGATACCCCGTCGGGCACCACGGCGATCTGTGCGCCGGCCCCCATGGTTTCAAGGGCGTAATCCACAGCCGCCTGCAGGTCTGGCTGCCAGCAAAGCTTCATATCCTCCACCATCTTTCGGGGCAGGTCGCTGACCAGTACCACCTGACAGCGGGTCAATATCTTGCACAGGATCTGGTACTGCCACTGGTCGGGCGGCGTTTGCTCCGCCGGCACCTGGCGGATGCGGGCCAGCAGCTCTTCCGGGCTATCCGCATCCCGCAGCGCCTCGTAAAAGGCCTGCCCGCCGTGCCCGTCGCTGCATTGGGCCGCCAGGATCACCACCCCGCCATCCTTGCAGCACTGGGCGGCCGTGGTCATCCCCTTGACCGCCTGGTAGGCATTCTGGTCCAGCGGATACCCGCCGTTGGAGGAGATCACGATGTCCGCGCGGAACTTTGGCAGCATCGCATGCCGGGCCGCAAAGGTACAGCCGGAAAAATGTGCCCGTTCGGGCTCGCCCGCCACCGCGTGGATCACCTTTTTATCCGCATCCAATACCACATTTAAGATAAACTGCAGTTTGCACGCCTTGGCCGCCCACAGCATATCCCGGTGGATGGGGTTGCCCTCCAGCACCCCGGCCCGCGCCAGGGGGCTGTCGATAAAGGCGGCGTTGTGGTTGTAGCGCACGCTCTGCGCGCTGGCGATGCCGGGCAGCACCGCCTTGCGCCCGCCGGAAAAGCCGGCGAAAAAGTGCGGCTCAATAAACCCCTCGGCGATCAAAAGGTCCGCCTGCGCGGCCACGCAGTTTACCTTAAGTTCCCCGCCCGAGGGCAGGTTGCCCAGGGCAACCATCTGTTCCTCATCAAAGGCGTTATGCATCACAAACCGTTCGTTCCGGGCGATCTCCGGGCCAAAGCGCGCGCTTTTTTCCTCCTCGGTCATCGCGCGGTGGCACCCGGTGGCCACCAGTATGGTGATTTTGGCCTGCGGGTTCCCCTCCCGCAGCCGCTTTAAAATACGCGGCATGGTCAGGCGGCTGGGCAAGGGCCGGGTATGGTCGGAGGTGATGATCACGATATGCTGCTTCCCCGCGGCCAGCGTCTTTAAATCCGGCCCCATCAGCGGGCAGTCCAGCGCCGTGTCGATTTTGTCGCCCTCATCCCGGTTGCCCGTATATTTTGCAGGGTGATATACCCCCATCAGATTTTCCTGCGGCAGCTGCGCGCCGATGGTCTCCTTGCCATAAGGGATGCGGATCTCCATTGTTTTCCCTCCAAACTGCGTTATTTCAAATTGCCCGTTTCCAGTCCCTTGGGGTGCAGCGGCCAGGCCTTTTCCAACTCGCCGGTAAAAACGGACCTGCTGTAGCGCATCTGCACTTTCTCGTCACTGTCAAGGCCCGTTGAATAAGAGCGGTTACCCAGCACGTTCATCGCCTCCTCAATCCCCCACTGGCCGCGCACCGCGCCCAAAATGGCCCGCTGCATGGCGCTGCCCTGGTCCACCGCCCGGTCAAAAATCGAGAGGAAGTCGCTGCGGGAGTGCAGCCCCTCGTCCCAGGGCACGGCCCAATCCACGTGGTTGAGATTCAACGGGTCCATCCCCTCGGGCACCTTTTTAGGCCACAGGCTGGCCGTAGCCACCCCGGGCATGTTATACTTGTGTTCCATTTTGGCCGCCCACTTGGCCTTGCGCCCGTGGGGGTCCCGCATGAACTTGAGCCAGTGGGTCATCTCCTTGATCGTCTCATCCACCATCTCCGGGGTGATTTTTACCTCATACACCTTCGCCGCGGCATTCGCAAACGTACGGGCGATGGCCTGTCGCTGCCAGGCCGGCATGCGGATCATCCTGTGGATGTTGTTGTCGCTGGGGTGCCAGCCATCCTCTTTAAGCAGCGCCACGTCCAGCGCCGATTCGTAAAAACGGTGGCGCGCATTGGTCATGATGATCTCGTCTTGATCCGCCTCCGGCCCGGGGAAGCCCGCGCGGTAGTAGACAAAGGGATGCGCCATGGCGTCCAGCGCCCAGTGGCTGGCAAAGCCCAGCAGGTAGGTGGTCAAAAGCGCGCGCTCCGGCGCCTCTTTGGCCACGTAGGTCAGCATCTCCCGGAAAAACGCGCCGGTCTTTTCCTTATGCATCCGGCTGCCCAGCTCCCGCATTCCCTCGTTATCCTTGGTGGGCAGCAGGTGGTAGTAAAACAGAATATCCGGGCCCTGCGCCCCCAGGGTAAAGGCCATGGGGTGCCGGGCGATCAGGGTCGAGGCCTTGGCATCATCCAGTTTAAAAATCGCCCGCTGCGCGCAGGACCAGTGTGCAAAAAACGCCGGCATAGTCTTTTTCAGCTCCGTTTCCCAATCTGGCGGCGCGTCGGTACCGCGCCGCATATACTCAAAATTATTATATCACATTCAATGTAGATTCGCATACTCCGCCCCGGAGTCCCTTAAATCAATGCAAAAACGGCATGCGCCATTTGAGCACATACCGTTTTTCTCTCTCCAAACCCGATCCTTCCGGGCGCTGGTGTAGGCCTGCTGCCAGGTTGACCCGCGGCACACAGCCACATCCGCTTACTGCTGCTACCTTCCGGTCCTGACAGGGTTCACGGCGGTCTGTTGCACGGGGCCCGGCAACCGGCCTGCATCAACGCCCGGCAAAAACCGGACTTTATCATTATACACGCAAAGGCGCTGCGCCGCAAGGGCTTTTCCGCGCGCCCACTATCCCCTGGCGGCGATATCCCGCGCCACCACCACGCCGGTGACCGAGGCCTGCATCAGCCCCCGGGTAATGCCCGCGCCGTCCCCAATGGCATACAAACCCTGCACCTGGGTCTCAAAGTTGGGCTTCACCTCTACTTTAGAGGAGTAGAACTTTACCTCCACCCCATAAAGCAGGGTGTTTTTGGAGTAGAGCCCCGGGGCCAGCTTATCAAAGGCCCGCAGCGCCTCTACGATGGAGGTCAAGTACCGCTGGGGCAGTACAAAGCTTAAGTCCCCCGCAACCGCGGTCTTAAGCGTGGGCACGGTGGTGGATTTGCGCAGACGGGATTCATCCGTGCGCCGGCCCTGCAGCAGGTCACCCAGGCGCTGGACCATGATGCCCCCGCCGGTGAGCATATTCCCAAGCTGGGCGATATACTTGCCGTATTCGATGGGCTGGTCAAAGGGCTGGGTAAAGCGGGTGGATACCAGCATGGCGAAGTTGGTGTTGCCGGTCTTGCGGTTATCCTCTTTATAGCTGTGGCCGTTGACCACCGCGATGCCGCCCTCGTAGTGCTCCTCGCTGACCAGGCCGCCCGGGTTCATGCAAAAGGTGCGCACCTTGTTCTCAAAAGTATCCGAGTAGTAGACCAGCTTGGCCTCGTACAGATGTTTGGTCAGGTGATCCATTACGGAGTTTGGCACCTCCACCCGCACGCCGATGTCCACCTCGTTGTTCATGGTATGGATGCCCGCGGCCTTGGCCGCCCCGCTGAGCCACTGGGCGCCGCCCCGGCCGGGCGCGGCGATCACGTAAGGTGCGTAGACCGCCTCCTGCTTCCCATCCGCCCTTTCCACATTCACCCCGCGGATGGCGCCGTCCTCCACGATCAGATCCAGCGCGGAGGTCTGCTCCCAAAATACGGTCTGGGTCTTTTCCATCAGGTGTACGTACATATTGCGCAGCACCTCAAAAGCCAGCTCCGTACCCATATGCCGTACCGGGCAGGGGATCAGCTTGATGTTATGCTTGGACGCCTCGTAGGCGATCTCCTCAACCTTGCGGTCGTTCAAGCCATGCACGGTATCCGGCGCGCCAAAGCCAGTATAGACGGTATCGGCGTAATCGATCAGCGCCTGCGCCTCATCCTGGGTCATATAATCGGTCAGGTTGCCCCCCACCTCGTGGGAGAGGGAGAGCTTGCCGTCCGAAAAAGCGCCCGCCCCGGCCCAGCCGTTCATGATCGCGCAGACCTTGCAGTTCACACACTTGCCGGTGGTGCGCGCCGGGCAGCGGCGGTTGTCGATGGTGCGGCCGTTGTCCAGGATCAGCGGCCGGATCCCGGGCTTGCATTTGGTCAGCTCCAGCGCCGTAAAGATGCCGGCCGGCCCCGCGCCGATGATGATCACGTCAAATTGATTTCCCATAATTCTCCCCCAATATCTTTTTGCCTTTTCCGGGCATAGGTAAGGGGACGCCCTTAACTACGTCCCCCGCCCAAAACCTCATGAATTCTATCACGAAAAGATGAGCAAGTCAACCGTTCTTTTCTGCCAATATTTGTTCAAACGTTCGCCTTTTGTACCCGCCCAACGCCTAGGGGGAAGGCACCTTCCCCGCCCGGCGGCATATACTGATTACGACCGGTTTCTGGCCGCGAAAGGAGGCTTTCCCATGTCCGGCGCGCCCCCTAAAGGCAGAAACGCCTGTCTTCCATGCATGGTGCTACTGGCCATAACCCTTTCTATCAACCTACGCCGAGGTTTTGACCCCGTTCCATTTCCCCTGGTGCTGGCGGCGCTGCTGCTATCGGCTCCGCCCCTAAGCGGCTCCGGCGGCGAGGGTTGGGAGGACGAGTAGCAAAAACCCGGATCGCGCCCGCCTAAGGGCACGGTCCGGGTTTTATGTTTAGCGGCAATTAGATGCCGGCCAGCGTCTTAAGGTAGCGGCAGTTGGCCGTGGCGCTCTCCAGCGGCGTGGTCTTGCTCTGATCCTGCTCGGCAACGATCCAGATATCCGGGTCGTCCTTATACAGCTCGTACACGCCGGGGAAGTTGACAATGCCCGTGCCCAGCTCGGTAAAGTCGCCCTGGGCGGTGAACTCTTTAAAGTGCAGCGCCACGATGCGGTCGGCATACTTTTTCACAAATTCCACCGGGTCGTCTCCGCCGCGGGTCACCCAGCCCACATCCGGCACCAGTTTGAGGTAATCGGGGTTCACGTCAAAGATGATGTTCAGCCCCATCTTATCCTTTAAAAATTCCCAGTGGTGGTTATGGTAGCAAAGGGTAATGCCGTTGTCCAAGCACTCCTTGCCAAAGCGCTCCAGCACCTTGGCTTCGCAGCGGAACTCGCTCTCGTCATCCCGCTTAAAATCCGGCCAGCCGTTGGGAAAGCCGGAGAAGAACAGCTTATCAAGCCCCATGGCCTTTGCAATGGTGATAGCCTCCTGCAGGGAAGCGTAGTTCTTTTCGATCGCCGCATCCGAGGTGAACTCGCCGCCGCAGTGCAGCGCCGCCAGCTCGAGCTCGTACTTGTCCAGCATCTCCTTATAAAAATCCACAAATTCCGGGCGCAGGTTCCGCGCGCCCATCTCCAGGCCGGCAAAACCCGCCTGTTTGACCTCTCTAAAGATCAGCTCCTTGTTTTCGGAGTTATTGGCCGGGCCCCAGGTGATACATTGGCATGCAAATTTCGGCATCGGTATTTCCCCCTTCAATCGCTTTTCATAGGGCCCTCCCATCCGGGCCCTCTACCTCAAATTATAGGGCAGCATTAACGCCCTGTCAATGTTCCGATTTTTTACCCTTTTCCCTGCCCAGCGGCAGCAGCGCATGGGTCACCCGGCCTAGGATCTCCACGTCCCGCGGGCGGACCATCAGCGTTTCATAAGCCCCGTTCTCGGCGATCAGCAGCACCCAGCCGTTCTTGCGCTCCAACCTTCTAACCAGGGTACGGCCATCCTTAAACGCTACCAGCGCCAGCTGCCCATCCTCCACAGGGGCGCCCTCTTGCACCTGTAGGCGGCTAAAGCGCACCACGCCTAGGTTTTTCAGGCTGTCGTCCATTACCGTTACGGGGAACGGCTCGCCCTTTTCCAGCGCGGGCTGGATAAATTCGTCCCGGCCCAGCAGGTAATCCAGGCTCACGCCGAAAAAGTCCGCGATCCTGGCCTTGATGGCATCGTCCGGCGTGCGTTGGCCGGATTCGTACTGGGAGAGAGTGGAGGCCTTCAGCTCCAACGCCTCGCACAGCGCCCGCTGGGTCAGCCCCTGGCGGCGGCGCAGCTCCCGTATGCGGATGCCCAGTGCCCGGTCCTTGGCCATGTTCTTCCCTCCTTACCGCATTTTAAGCCCGCTAATCCTTGCGCGGCTCGGCCGCCTCGCTGCCGATCAGGGTGGTGGCCTCGCTCCAGGTTTGGGCCACCCGCTTTTTCCCCTCCGCGTCCATCAGCTGGAGGATCTCCTCCTGGTCATACTGTCCGGAGGGGACGATGCGGTAGTTATACAGCCCGTCGCTCCGGGGGGTGCGTGCCACATAGGTGGGGGTATAGCCCACCTCGCCAATGGTGATCGCGCCGGTCTGCATATCCTTTTGCAGGTTTACCTCCACCATCATGCCGGTGTCCTTGTACTGCGCCCGCTGGTCCGAGAGGAAGTTGCCCAGGGACCATACCACCAGCGCCTCCCGGGTGCTGCCGTCGCTGTTCGTCACCGTGCGCCGCTCGATGGGCTGGAGCATGTGCGGATGGCTGCCAAAGATGATATCGCATCCTAGGGAGAGGATCTCATCGGCCTGCTTTTTCTGGGTGGCGTTGGGCTGGCGGGTGTATTCCTCCCCCCAGTGCACGCAGCAGATCACCACGTCCGCGCCCTCTTCCTTGGCCTTTTTTATGTTCCGCTTGATCTTGCCCATGTCGATCTGGTTCAGCATCCAGCTCCGGTCCTCTTGGGGGATGGTCTCCTCCATGCCGTTAAAGGCATAGCTGTACGCCAGTATGGCCACCTTTACCCCCTTCACATCCGCGATCAGGATCTTTTCCGCATCCTCCTGGGTGGCAAAAGCGCCGGTCTGCATAAAGCCCCGGTCAGCCACATTTTGCACGGTATTAATGATGCCGTCCTTCTTCCGGTCGCAGATATGGTTGTTGGCCAGGGTCAGCACGTCTACCCCCGCGCCTTTCAGCGCGTCCAACAAGGTCTCGGGGCTGTTAAAGGTCGGATATCCGGTGTAGCCCCGGGCCGCCTCCCCCGCGCAGGTGGTCTCCAGGTTGGCCAGGGTCAGGTCGGCCCGTGAGAGGGTGGGCGCAATGGTAGCAAATACGTCCTCAAAGGAATAAGTGCCATCCTCGTTTTTGGCGGATTTGATCTGGTTATCGTGGGTCATCACATCCCCCACCACGCTGATCTGGATATCCACCGGCGGTTGAGGCGTAGGCTCGGGCGTTGGCGTGGCCTGCGCCTGCTCCACTGTCGGCTCCGGGCTGGGCGTGGCCTGCGCCTGTTCGCCCCGCATCAGCTGCCACATACCGCCGCTGGCCGCCCATACGGTCCCGGCGATCAGTGCCAGGAGCAGCAGCAGGATCACAAAAAAACGGCCCTGCGGTCTTCTCTTCTTTTGCGCCATTGGTCTTACCCCCTGTTATTTCTGTTCGGATGCCGCCATGGCATACCCTCACCATTTTGCTTTAAATGCCCGCCAAAGGCCGGACGCGCACGACGCTGCGCTGAATGCAGATATTATAGCACAAATACGCGCTTCTCTGTCCATCGCCGACAAAAAAAGCGCCCCCACGGGAGCGCTTTATAAGTTATACCGCTTACCGGTCCTCTCCCGGGCGCTTTCGGTCGCTCATAATATCGCTGTTTAAAAGCGAGCCGCGGCGCACCGTTCCCCTTCCGAACCGGCCCTCGATGGCGTCCAGCGCCTGCTCCAGCTGCCCCCGGCGCGCCCGGTCCTCCCCGCTGTCAAACAGGTTCAGCTGCTCTGCCGCCCCCTCGCCCACCAGCCCCGCCCCGGTGACCGACATCATGCGGATGGGCTTACCCTTGGGCCAGGCCTCACAGAGCAGCTCCATAGCCTCCCGGGCGATCTCCCCGCTAAGGTCCGTGGGGCGCTCCAGGCTGCGCTGGCGGGAGATCACTTTCAGGTCAGGGTCCTTGATCTGCAGCTGTACCACCGTGCATTTGACCTTGTGGCGGCGCAGGCGCCTGCCCACCGTATCGGCCAGCGCCAGTATCCCGGCGCGCACATCCTGCTCGGTCTCCAGGTTGTGGGCGAACGTGATCCCATTGCCGATGGACTTGGCCGCCTCCTGTTCATCCGGCCGCAGTACGGGCGCATCGTCCAGGCCGTTGGCGTAGCGCCACATCGTCTGCCCGGCCTTGCCCAAAAGCGCGGTCAGCTTCTCCATCTCCGTCCCGGCCAGGTCGCCAATGGTCTTGACGCCTACCTTTTGCAGCGTCTCCGCCGCGCGATGGCCGATGAAGATCATATCCCGCACCGGCAGGGGAAAGAGGATGTCCCGGTAATTCTCCCGGGTGATCTCCGTGGTGGCGTCCGGCTTTTTATAATCGCTGCCCAGCTTGGCAAATACTTTATTGAAGGAAACGCCTACCGATATGGTCACGCCGATCTCCTCGCGGATGCGCCGGCGCAGCTCGTCGGCGATCTGGCGTCCGGTGCCGAACAGGTGCAGGCTGCCCGTCACATCCAGCCAGCTCTCGTCGATGGAGAAGGCCTCCACCCGGTCGGTATATTGGCCGTAGATCTCGTTGATCTGCTTTGAGATGCGGCTGTATGCATCGTGGTGGGGCGCCACCAACGTCAGCTCCGGGCACTTGCGCTTTGCCTGCCAGATGGTCTCCGCCGTTACCACGCCATAGCGCTTGGCCAGCTCGTTTTTTGCCAGAATGATGCCGTGGCGGCTATCCGGGTCGCCACACACCGCCATGGGCACCTCCCGCAGTTCCGGGCGGAACAGGCACTCTACCGATGCGTAGTAGCCGTTGCAATCGCAATGCAGTATAGTCCTGTCCGCAGCCATCTTTCGTCCTCCCCCGTTTTTTCTATCCTTATATTATCATTCCGGCGGCCCGGCGCGCAATCTCACCTGCGCGCTGAAATATCGATGCATTGTACAGAAAAAGCGCGCAGAGGCAAACCCCTGCGCGCCTTTTTCATCGCTTAATACTCCGCCGTACCCACCGTGCGGGGGTAGGGCAGCACATCGCGGATATTGCTCATGCCCGTTAAGTACATGATCATCCGCTCAAAGCCCAGGCCGTAACCCGCGTGCTTGCAGCCGCCGTAGCGCCGGGTATTGATGTACCAGGTATAGTCCTCCTTGCGCATGCCCAGCTCCTCGATGCGGGAAACCAGCACTTCCTCGCGCTCCTCGCGCTGGCTGCCGCCGATCAGCTCGCCAATGCCCGGCACCAGCAGATCCATGGCCGCCACGGTCTTGCCATCCTCGTTCATCCGCATGTAAAAGGCCTTGATCTCCTTGGGGTAACCGGTCACAAATACCGGCCGGGCAAATACCTCCTCGGAAAGGTAGCGCTCGTGCTCGGTCTGCAGGTCGCATCCCCACGCCACCGGGTACTGGAAATTGCGGCCGCTCTTTTGCAGCAGCTCGATCGCCTCGGTATAGCTCACGCGGCCAAAATCGGACCCGGCCACGTTTTTCAGCCGCTCCAGCAGCCCCTTATCCACAAACTGGTTGAAAAAGGCGATCTCGTCGGGCGCCTGCTCCAAAACGTAGTTGATGATGTACTTTACCATGTCCTCGGCCAGGGCCATATCGTCGTCCAGGTCGGCAAAGGCGATCTCCGGCTCGATCATCCAAAACTCCGCCGCATGCCGGGGCGTATTGGAATTCTCCGCCCGGAAGGTGGGGCCAAAGGTGTACACGCTGCGCATGGAGAGCGCAAACGGCTCCACGTTGAGCTGGCCGCTCACCGTCAGGTTGGCCTGCTTGCCGAAAAAGTCCTGGCCGTAATCCACGTTTCCCTCCCCGTCTTTGGGGATGTCGTTTAGGTCCATCGTGGTCACCTGGAACATTTCGCCCGCGCCCTCGCAGTCGCTGGCCGTGATGATGGGGGTGTGCACATAGACAAAGCCCCGCTCCTGGAAGAATTTATGGATGGCGTAAGCGCAAAGCGAGCGCACCCGGAACACCGCCGCAAAGGTGTTGGTGCGGGGCCGCAGCGGCGCCATCTGCCGCAAAAACTCAAAGGAATGCCGCTTTTTTTGCAGCGGATAATCCGGCGGGCAATCTCCCTCAATGGCGATGCACTCGGCCTGCACCTCATAGGGCTGGCGCGCCCCGGGGGTCAGCACCAGCGTCCCCTCTACGGTAATGGCACTGCCCACGGAGAGCTTGGCGATCTGCTTAAAGTTCTCCAGTTTTTCTTCCGTAAAGACGATCTGGATGGAAGAAAAGCAGCTCCCATCGTTGAGCTCGATAAAGCCCAGGGCCTTGGAGTCGCGCACGGTGCGCACCCATCCGCTCAAGGTGATCGTTTGCCCGTCCAATTGGCTGGCTGTGTTCTTCAACGCCGCCACGGTGGTCTTGGTCATAGCAAAGGTGCTCCTCTCTAAACCCGGGGTGCTCCCCCGGGATCAATCTTTGTCGGTTCCTCATTTATAATTGGAAGATATTGTTTTTCGTCACTTGCAATATTATACCCTTGCCCCATGCAAAGCGCAAGCGCCCGCCGCCCCATATAGGCGTGATGAAACATATTTTCACCCCGCCCTGCGTATGCTGTACTAGTTCCACGCTCAAACACAAGGAGGTTTTAAGATGCAAACGACGGCGCTGCCCATCTTGTCCCTTATCGCTCATCCGGAATACCCCACCCGCTACCGGGTCAATGGGCGCTTCGTGCCCCCTGGCGCCACGGTTTTCCCCCTGCCGGAAAACGGCGAGGCTTTTATCGAGGCGCTGCCCGCCGCGCCGGTCGAGGGCAAGCGCCTGGTCGCGCGCAGCTGCGCCTTTAGCTTCCGGGATGGGGCGCTGATGCCTCCCGGCGCCGCTGAAGGCATGGAGGTCACCCTCTGGCCGGGCAACGTGGCCGAGGTCTGCTTATCGCCCATGGTGCTGCCGCCCGCGCCCGAGGACGTACGCATCCTAAGCCAGCTGCGCCACGATTTTGGCAGCGGCGATTATCTCATCACCCTGCAATGGACGCCGGCGGGCATCCATTTGAGTATTGCCGGTTTGCCCGGCGGCCATACCGTTTATAACCGCCTTTTGCCCGGCTGCAGCGCGGAATACACCCTTACGCCCGCCACCTTCACCCATGAGGTGGGGGACGACCTGCTTTGCCAGTTCAAGCGGTACGACGGGCGCACCCAGCTGCTGGTGATTACCTGCGCGCGGGGCCGGTTTGCCACCCTTGTGGATACCCCGGCCGACGAGCTGACGGTAGAGGACGGGGAGGTTCCCAACGCCGTTACCTGGCATACGTACAGCGATACCTTCCGCGGCTGGCAGCTTTCCGGCTCCATTTCCGCGGCCGGCGGCGTCAAGCGTGCCCAGGTCTCGGCCCAGCAGCCCTATCTGCGGGTACCCACCACCCGCCAGGAAACCGCGCGCTGTTTTTTTGATGCGCTGCGCTTGGGGCTTTGGGAGGAAGCCCAAAAATACATCAACCCTGCGCTGCGCACAGGGTTGGATCAGTCCATGGTCTATGAATTTACCGGGGATTTCGATTTTATCGCCGCGCCCAAGTTCGGCGGCTTCACGCCCGAGGATACCTTCGCCCTGGCCTCACCCCTGCAGGGGGGCCTACGCACCATGCGCTATCTGACGCTGGATTGGGCCAGCCATGCCGACGACGCCTCGCGCTATAAGATCGATAACATCCGCGCCCACTAGGCCTGAATGACCTGTACCCCGTGCTGCTCTAAATACGCGCGCGCATCCTCGGGCAGCACGTTCTCGCAGATCAGCCCGCTTAGCTCCTTGGCGTCGATCAGCTTGTGCAAAAACACCTCGCCCACCTTGGAGTAATCGCAAAGCAGCACCTTGCGCCGGGCGTGGGCCAGCATTACGCGCTTAAGCTCCGCCTCCTCGATGGAACCCTCCGTCGCCCCGGCCTCGATGCTAAAGCCCCGGCAGGAGATAAACGCCACATCCACCTGGATATTGGCCAGAAACGCCATCGCCGTGCCGCCCACCAGCGACACGGCATTTTCGCGCAGCCGTCCGCCGGTGCAAAGCACCTGTATATTGCCGCACTCGCCCAGCATCTCGGCGGCGCGCAGCCCGTTGGTCACCACCGTAAGGCCGCTGCGCTGCCCCAATAGCGGGGCCAGCTGCAACGTCGTGGAGGAGGAGTCCATCAGCACCGTCTGTCCGTCCTGTACAAAGGTCAGCGCCGCCCGGGCAATGCGCTCTTTCGCCTGGCGGGACTGGGCCTGGCGCAGCAAAAACGGCGCATCCTGCCCGCTGCCCTCCATCAACACCGCCCCACCGTGGGTGCGCTGCAAAAGCCCGTTGCGCTCCATGCGCTCTAAATCGCGGCGGATCGTCGCGCCGCTGACGTCAAACTTTTCCGCCAGCTCCTCCACCGTAGCCACGCGCCGCTCCCGCAGCCAGTGCAATATCTCCTGCATTCTTTCAACCGCTAACATACCATTGGCTCCTTTGATTGTTTATGAGTAAATTCGTTCACGATTTTCATCACCTGTGTCCAAATGAGAAATTAAGCGCCGGGATAGACATTCCTAAACATCACGACTTATAATAATAAAAAATGCCGTTAAGAGCAATAGAAATTCACGATTTTTCACAAAAGAGGTGTTAATTTATGTCCAATTTTGCAGACGCCTACCGTTACGCGCGGGATCGCTATGCGGATATCGGCGTGGATACGGAGGCAGCCATCGCCAAACTGGATGCCGTGCCCATCTCCCTGCACTGCTGGCAGGGGGACGATGTAGCCGGTTTTGAACCCAATGATGGGGGGCTGACCGGCGGCATCGCCGCCACCGGCAACTATCCCGGCGCGGCCCGCACCCCGGATGAGCTGCGCGAGGACCTGGAGATGGCCCTTTCCCTTTTGCCCGGGCCGCACAAGGTCAACCTGCACGCCAACTACCGCGTGGGCGGGTCAGATGTGGACCGGGACAAGATCGGCCCGGAGCACTTTACCTACTGGACCGATTGGGCCAGGGATCAAGGCCTGGGGCTGGATTTCAACCCCACGTTTTACTCCCATCCCAACAGCGCCAACGGGTATACCCTGGCCAGCCGGGATGAGGGCATCCGCCGTTTCTGGATCGAGCATGGCATCTGCTGCCGCCGCATCGGCCGGGCCATGGCCGAGGCGACCGGGCAGCGCTGCGTCGTCAACCTGTGGATCCCGGATGGGGAAAAGGAATTCCCGGTGGACGCCCTTGCGCCCCGCGCCCGCCTCAAAGACAGCCTGGATCAGATCTACGCCCAAAAGATCCCCGAGGATCTGGTGCTGGACGCGGTGGAATCCAAGCTGTTCGGCCTGGGGAGCGAAAGCTATGTGGCCGGCTCGCACGAGTTTTACCTGTGCTACTGCATGGCCCACCCGGAGCTGGCGCTCACGCTGGACCTGGGGCACTTCCACCCCACCGAGTCCATCGCCGCCAAGCTGAGCGCGCTGAGCCTGTTCCTAAACCGCCTGCTGCTGCATACCAGCCGCCCCGTGCGCTGGGACAGCGACCACGTGGTGGCCTATGACGACAGCCTTTGCGATGCACTGCGCGAGGTCGTGCGCCTGCAGGCGCTGGATCGCATCGTTTTGGCGCTGGATTATTTCGACGCCTCCATCAACCGCATCGCCGCCTGGGTGGTGGGCATGCGCAACACCCGCCGCGCGCTGCTCCAGGCCCTGCTGGAGCCGACCGAAAACCTGCGCCAAATGGAGGCCCGGGGCGACCTGGCCGGGCGCCTTGCCCTGCTGGAGGCGCTCAAAGGCTATCCCAGCGGCATCGTGTTTGACGAGTACCTGCGCCGGCACGACCTGGCCGCCGGCAACCAGTTTATGGCCGCCATCTACCGTTACGAGGCGGATGTCCTGGCCAACCGCAAGTAACATTCATCATTCATTTATAGAAAGGTAGCGATTCTCATGGCCTTATCTTACATGCAAACCCGCGAGGAGATCTGCGATATTGCCCACCGCCTGTGGCAGCTGGGCTTTGTAGCCGCCAACGACGGCAACATTTCCGTCAAATTAGAGGATGATCTGTACATCACCACCCCTACCGGGGTGAGCAAGTCCATGGTCACCCCGGATAAGCTGGTACTGGTGGATGGGCAGGGCCAGGTGCTGGAGGCCAGCGGCGGTTACCGTCCCTCCTCCGAGTTCCCCATGCACCTGCGCTGCTATGCCGAGCGTGCGGACGTGCGCGCCGTGGTGCACGCCCATCCGCCCACGGCCACCGGCTTTGCCATCGCCCACATTCCGCTGGACAGCTACACCATGCCCGAGGCGGTGCTGACCATCGGCTCGGTGCCCATCGCCCCCTACGGCACCCCCTCCACCCAGGAGATACCGGAGGCGATAGCCCCGTTTTTGCAGGAGCACGACGCCATCATGCTGGCCAACCACGGCGCGGTGACCGTGGGCGTGGATCTGATGAACGCCTACTTCCGCATGGAAACGCTGGAGTTCTTCGCCAAGATCACCCTGACTGCGCGTCTGCTGGGCGGCGAGCACGAGCTGACACAAGAGCAGCAAGAGACCCTGATCGCCATGCGGCCCCAGTTTGGGTTAAAGGGAAGGCACCCGGGCATTAAAAAGTACCGCTAAAATTTTTGATCAAAAAAAGGGGGGAACGCTTTGGCTACCCGCAACGTACTGGCCTTTGACTTTGGCGCTTCCAGCGGCCGGGCTATTTTGGGCCGCTTTGACGGGGATAAAATCACCCTGCAGGAGACCCACCGCTTTGCCAACGAGCCGGTGCAGGCGCAGGGCCGTCTGCAATGGGATGTGCTGCGCCTGCTGCATGAGACCCGCCAGGGTCTGGCCAAGTCCTATGCCGCGGCGCCCTACGCCTCCTTTAGCATCGATACCTGGGGGGTGGATTACGGCCTGCTGGACGCCCGGGGACGCCTGCTTGAAAACCCGGTGCACTACCGGGACGGGCGCACGGCCCATGCCATCGAGGAAGTTTGCGCGCGCATCCCCAGGCAGGCGCTGTATGCCCGCACCGGCACACAGCTGATCAATTTTAACACCCTGTTCCAGCTGACCGTGGCCCAAAACGAACAGCCCCAACTGCTGGCCCTGGCGGACCGGCTGCTGTTTATGCCGGATCTACTGGCCTATTTTCTCACCGGGGAGAAGTACAGCGAGTTTTCCATCGCCTCCACCTCCCAGCTGCTCTCGCCGGGGGCGCTGCAGTGGAATACCGGGTTATTGGCGCAGCTGGGCCTGCCATCGCGGCTTTTAGGCCCGCTGGTGGATGCGGGTGCCCGCTTGGGCGCGCTGACGGACGAAACCTGTGAGCTGTGCGGCATACCGCCGGCGGAGTATATCGCCTGCTGCGCCCACGATACCGCCTCGGCCGTGGCCGCGGTGCCCCAGCCCCAGGGCGAGGCGCTGTACATCTCCAGTGGCACCTGGTCGCTGATGGGGGTGGAAAGGCGCACGCCGCTGCTGACCGCCCCGGCAGCCCAGGCCAACGTGACCAATGAAGGCGGCTACGGGCGCTCTATCCGGCTGCTGAAAAACATCGCCGGGTTGTGGCTGCTGCAAGAGTGCCGCCGCCAATGGCGCAAGGAGGGGCAGGACCTCTCCTTTGCCGATATGGCCCAGGCCGCCCTTGCCGCGCCGGCCTTTGCCCGCATCATCGATCCGGACGATCCCTGCTTTATGGCCCCGGGCAACATGCCCGCACGCATCGCGGACTATTGTAGCCGCCATGGGATGACGCCGCCCCAAACGATCGGCGAGACCCTGCGCTGCGTTTACGAGAGCCTGGCCGCCCGGTACGCCCTCACCCTTGGCACCCTGCAGGAATTGACCGGTTCGCGTTATCCGGCCATCCACATCGTGGGCGGCGGCTGTCAGGATCGGGTGCTCTCCCAATGGACGGCGGACGCCTGCAGCCTGCCGGTGATCTGCGGGCCGGTAGAGGCCACGGCCACCGGCAACCTGATGGTACAGCTCATCGCCTTGGGAGAGCTTGCGGATCTATCCCAGGGCCGGGAGATGGTGGCCCGCTCCTTTGCGCCGGTCACCTACGCGCCGCACCCCTCGTCCCAGTGGGACGAGGCGCTGGCCCGCCTTGCGGCGCTGCAACCATAAATAAAATAGGGGGGATAGATATGGATTATTTGGCACGCGTGGTGCTAAACAGCCGCTGTGCGCTGGGCGAGGGCCCGGTCTGGGATGAGCGCGCGGGGCTGTTATACTTTACGGATATCACCGGCAAAGCGCTGCACCGGCTGGACCCCGTAAGCGGGGCCTGCGAGGTGATGCGTCCCGGTTTTCAGGTAGGGGCCTTTGCCCTTTGCCAGGGCAGCGACGAGCTGGTGCTGGCCGGGGAAAACGGCTTTTACCGCGCCGCATGGCTGGCCAAGCCGCGGCGCATTTGCCTGGTACCCGCCCGTGGCGAGAACCGCCGCTTTAACGATGGCAAGTGCGACCCTGCGGGCCGCTTTCTGGCCGGCGTCATGCATAACGCGCAGACCCCGGTGGGCGTGCTGTACAGCCTGGCCGGGCAGACGGCCACCCCGCTGCTGGAGGGCCTGCGCTGCCCCAACGGCCTTTGCTGGACGCAGGATGGGCGCACCCTCTACTATGCCGATTCTCCCACGCAGGAGATACGCGCCTACGATTACGACCCGTCTACCGGCGCCCTTTCCGGCGGGCGGGTGGCCGTGCGCATCCGTCCTGAGGAAGGCGTGCCCGACGGCATGACCATCGACAGTCAGGGCAAGCTGTGGGTGGCCCAATGGGGCGGCTGGCAGGTCGGCCATTATGATCCCCAGACCGGCGAAAAACTGGGCAAGGTGGATGTGCCCGCCCACTGTACCTCCAGCTGCGTCTTTGGCGGGGCGGATTTCAAGACCCTGTATATCACCACCGCCCGCCGGCCCGATGAGCCCGCCGCCTCCCCGGCCGGGGATATCTTCGCGGTGCATCTGCCGGTGGCCGGGCTGCCCTTTGCGCGGTTTGCAGGGTAAGCGGCTTTATCCAAAATCGTGGCGGCTGCCCCCATCGCTGCCCACCGCACTCCATGGTGGGGACGGAAGTTGCCCAAACTCTCCGATGCAGATAGGCAGATATATTTTCCAGTCGTTTCGCTTTTGTTTCACGGCTCGATTCCCCTTTCTCTTGCCTCCCTCTGACGAGGGAGGTGGCGCACCCGTTGGGTGCGCCGGAGGGAGAGATGCCATTGAACAAAACCCCATACGCTATCACTCACTCTTCCTTGTCATTCACCGCACAGGATAAATCCTGCGCGATAAACCTCCTGCGTTTTCTACTGCCCGCGCGCGCCTCCACAAGAGCGCAGCCCTTGCAATCCCTTACAATCAAACACCCGCCCCGGGTACCCGGGGCGGGTGTTATACTCCATTCGACAAACATCGGGTTTCAGGCCTCAACGCCTTTTTCCAGCAGCTCTCCAAAATCTGCCACGTAGCGGTCGGCCAGCCTGCGCAGGGCGGCCTCATCGCTCTTGGCATAGGCATCCTGCACCACGGTCAACCTCGCGCCGGAGGCCTTGGCCCCCTGCGCCGCGTGTAACGAATCCTCAAAAACCATGCAGTCCGCGATCTCCACGCCCAGCTTTTCCGCCGCCAGCCAGAACAATCCCGGCCCGCGCTTATCCCCCCGCACCTGGCTTAGATCCGTCAGCGCGTCAAAGCACCCATATAGCCCGTGGCGGCGCAGCGCCGGCTCGTACAAGCTGCGGGCGGAGGCCGTCGCCAGCGCGACCCGTACCCCCAGCGCCTTTAGCCGGCGGATATATTCCCCCGCAAAGGGCTTGAGCGCCAGCGTGTGCGCATAGGCTTCCTGGGCCATCTCGTCCCACTCCGCCATGATGGCCGCCGGCTCCTCCTTTAACCCAAACCGGGCGATGGTGTAATCCGCCGCCTGGGCATAGCTCATGGGCTGGAGCGCCTGCTTATAATCCACCGGCATGGGGATGCCACGCCGGGCCAGAAATACCTCGTCGATCTCGCCCCAAAGGCCCATGGAATCCAGTATCGTTCCATCCAGGTCGAAGATCGCGCCCTTAAAATCTACTATCATCCGGCCCTCCTACTTTAGTTTCGCCGCCAAAGGATAAAGCCTGCGCGCCGCAGAGGCAATATCCTTTTGGGCGATGATGGCCGAGACCACCGCCGCCCCATCCACGCCCGTATGGGCAAAGCGGGGCAGCGTGCTTTCGTTGACCCCGCCGATGATCACGATGGGCAGTTCCACCGCCGCGCGGATGGCCTTTAATTCCTCCATCGTGGTCACGTCCGCGTCCTGCTTGGTGGCGGTGGCGTACATGGCCCCCACCCCCAGGTAATCC